>DATLSW010000021.1:0-10211 GCA_035533955.1 Ktedonobacteraceae bacterium
GCGGCGGTCGCTCACTTATGCTCAATGCCCACATGGATACTGTTGGTGTGGTGGGTATGGAACGCCCGCATGATCCCGTGATCGCGGATAACCGGCTTTATGGACGCGGCGCTTACGACATGAAAGGCGGGTTGGCGGCCATCATGGCGGCGGGAGCCAGGGCAAAGCAACAGCGCCTGCGCGGCGATGTCATCGTCACAGCAGTGGTCGATGAAGAGTACGCCAGCATCGGCACAGAGTCTATCGTCAAACATTGGAAGGCCGATGCCGCCATCGTCACCGAGCCGACCGAACTGGAGATTTTCACGGCTCACAAGGGCTTTGCCTGGTTTACGGTGGAGACAACCGGCGTCGCGGCGCATGGCTCCCTGCCTGATGTCGGCGTCGATGCCATTGTGAAGATGGGCAAGGTTCTTATCGGCTTAGAAGCATTGGAACAAGGGCTGCGCTCTTTCGGCATGACTCATCGCCTGCTGGGAAGTGGCTCCGTTCACGCGTCGCTGATCGAAGGCGGGCAGGAGTGGTCAAGCTACCCGGAGCGGTGCAGGCTCTCCATTGAGCGGCGCACCGTTCCCGGCGAGACGCTGGCGCTGCTTGAGGCCGAACTATCCACCATTATCGCCAGCATTGCCGCGACCGATCCGTCATTTAAGGCAACTGTGCAAACGGGCCTCGTGCGCGAGCCATTCGAGGTAACTGAGGACGAGCCGATTGTGCAGGCGCTGTGGCGTCATGCGAGCGCCGCCCTGGGACATGAGCCTGGCTCTGGCGGCGCGTCGGGCTGGATGGACTCGGCGCTGCTCGCCGCGGCAGGCATTCCCACGGTCGTCTTTGGACCGGGCGGTGAGGGCGCGCACGCTATTGTCGAGTGGTCTGATCTCGCGCAGGTGGAGCAGTGTGCGGCGATTCTTGCCGCTGTCGCGGGAGATTTTTGCGCGTGAGACGCTGAAAAAAGGGGGTATAGCCGGTGGGCAAACCGGTTATACCCCCTTTTTTGTGCTTTAGAAGCAGTCGTAAGGCGGTGGGGGACAGTAGTAATTCGGTCCCGCTCCGCGGCTGGCAAGCTGGTGCGTGGTTTGAACGCTTGCCGGATGAGTCGGCGCCGCCGCCAGTGTGCTGGCAGTGAAGCCAATCAGGCCGACCAGCAGACCGAGCGCCAGGACGACGATAAGCCACGCGCGTTTGAGGGTGAATGTGAGTGCCATAGGTTTGTCTCTCTCCTTTTTTGGAAGCTTGCGAGCAGATGAGATCTGCCCAATTTTTACATCCGAGATGGTTTTCCCGTCTCTATTTATAGAGGTGTGAATCAGGAGAGAAAAACTTTCAGGAATTTTCAAGATTTTCCCAAATACTTGCACAGACTTGACAGAAATGATATTATCTTATTTAGAGAGATACTATATATTAAATACCATCATCTAAAAAGAGACGGAGGAATATCGTTGATCGCACAGAAAACAGCACTGGAAGTGGAAATTCGTAATGTGGCAATCGAAGCCGTCCAGTTCTACACGCCCGGCATCCTTTCGGTGGATGCTCTGGTAGAGCGGTTGCGCCAGCAATGGTTACAGCACGAGCAGCAGAACGATCAACCTGTACCGGAATTGTTACGGCGCATCGCGCAACGATGTTGTAGTCAGGCTCTTTATAATGCATGGCAATCGTGCAATCCTCAGATGCATGAATGCGCCAGCGAGATTCTGATCAGGTATCTGAAGCTAACGCTCCAGCGTACCCGCTATGTCTCCGCTCTGAGCGATGTTGACTATGCTATTGAAGAAATAGTGCAAGACACATTGTTAGATATGCAGCGAGGATATAGAGGAGAGATAGTTGCTGGTCCCACTGATCCGGCGGCGTTTCTCAAATGGTCACAGACGATTCTGATGCGCCATGCTCGCGTGCTTGTCCAAAAAGCGCGGCGTGACCAGGGGAGATACGCGTCTCTGGAAGAGGAGCTAGAAGCGCATCCGGAGCAATCCGGTGATCGTCCCCATTTTATAGATAGCCGCATTCATGATCCGCTGGACGAGGTATTGATTGTTGAGTTGCAACAAGCGCTCAAAGATGCTATTCTGTCCTTACGTAACCAACATCATCGGGATGTGTTACTATGTACATACCTTGTCGGCCTGGATGAAGAGGAAATGTCGCAGCTCTGGGGGGTGTCAAAACAGCAGATTTATCTGTGGCGGCATCGCGCTCTGGATATGCTGCGCAAAACTTCCGATCTCATGTGCAGGCTGCGTTCATTGCGAGAGTGAAGAATCGGTATGAAATGCGACCGGCTCTACCAACTTCTCACCACCAATTGGGGGGAAGACCAGCAGGCGTGCGCGGACATAGCGGAACACATCCGCACCTGCCCAAATTGCCAGCGTGGGTTGACGCGGCTTGCTGGTGAACTTGTAACCGAAGACGGGTTGAGTTGTGAAGAATGCCGGTCGCTCTTGCCGGATTATTACGAAGCAACACGCCCTGACTATTCCCTTGTACATATGCCTGACCGCTCGGTGGCGCAAGTTGCTTTTCATCTGGGCTATTGCGCCGCTTGCCGCGAAGAATACCAGGAGTTGACGCTGCTGTGGCACCTGGAAGAACGAGAGAGAGTAGAATAGACAAAAAGGCGCGCTGGCGACCTATTGGTTGCCAGCGCGCCTTTTTGTCTATTCTACTCCACTTCTTTGGCGCGGTTGCGGGCGCGATCGTGCTGCGTCAGGTAGTTTTTGCGCAGTCTAATGGTGCGCGGAGTGACTTCGACCAGTTCGTCGTTGTTGATGAAATCGAGACACTGCTCCAGGCTCATGATGACTGGCGGAGTCAGGCGCACGGAGATATCCGATGTTGACGAGCGGATATTCGTCTTCTGCTTTTCTTTGCACACGTTGACGGCCATATCGTCTGGTCTTTTATTCAACCCGATAATCATACCTTCATAGACGGGCGTACCGGGTTCGATGAAGGTGTCGCCGCGCTGCTGGGCGTTGTTCAAGCCATAGGTGACGGCCGCGCCGGCCTCGGAGGCAATCAGCACGCCCATGCGGTTCGTGCCGATTTTGCCCATCCACGGTTCGTAGCCGATTAACAGGCTGCTCATCGCGCCGTTGCCCTGCGTCAGCGTCAGAAAAGCGTTGCGGAAGCCAATCAGCCCGCGCGTGGGAATGCGGTATTCCAGGCGCACATTGCCGGAGCCATCGCTGACCATATTCATCAGTTGAGCTTTGCGCCCGGCTAAGGTCTCGGTCAAGACGCCGATATAGGCGTCGCGCGAATCAATGACCAGGTGTTCGACCGGTTCCAGGATATGCCCGTTTTCGTCTTCCTGGGTGATGACTTCGGGGCGCGAGACCTGGAATTCGTAGCCCTCGCGGCGCATGGACTCGATCAATACCGAGAGGTGCAGTTCGCCGCGCCCGGACACCACAAATTCGTCGGGCGAGATACCGTCTTCGACGCGCAGGCTCACGTTCGTCTCCAATTCCCGGTAGAGTCGCGCTCTCAGTTGACGGGAAGTGACGTATCTGCCGTCGCGTCCGGCAAAGGGGCTGCTGTTGACGCCGAAGGTCATTTTCAGCGTCGGCGCGGTGATGGCGATGGTCGGCAGGGCTTCGGGGTAATCAATGTCGGCGATAGTCTCGCCGATGTTGATCTCCGGTATGCCCGTCAGCGCCACGATGTCACCTGCCAGCGCCACTGGCGTCTCAACTCGTTGCAGTCCTTTATATGTCAGCACCAGGTTGATCTTTTCGCGCCCTATCACGCCGTCGCGGTTGATGTGCGCCACAAACGAATTGGCCTCTACGCGCCCGCGCACGATGCGCCCAATAGCATAACGTCCCTTGTAGTCATCGTAATCGAGAGCGGCTACCAGCATCTGTAGCGGCGCGTCAGTATCGACGACCGGCGCGGGTATTGTATTGACGATGGTGTCGAAAAGCGGCTGCAGGTCGCGCCGCTCATCATCTGGATGATACATGGCAACGCCATCGCGGCCAACGGCGTAGAGGGTGGGGAAATTCAAATGTTCCTCGCGCGTTGCCATTTCCAGGAAGAGATCTTGCGTCCACTCCATTACCTGCTCAACGCGTGCGTCGCGGCGGTCAATCTTGTTGATCACGACGATGGGCTGTAGATTGAGCTCCAGCGCCTTTTGCAGTACAAAACGGGTTTGCGGCATCGGCCCTTCCACGGCGTCGATGAGCAAGATGCAGCCGTCGGCCATGTTCAAGACGCGCTCAACTTCGCCGCCGAAGTCGGCATGTCCCGGCGTGTCGATGATGTTGATCTTGATACCGCGATAGATAATGGCGGTATTTTTTGCCAGTATCGTGATACCGCGCTCGCGTTCCTGGTCATTGGAATCCATAATCAATTCGCCCACGTACTGGTTGTCGCGGAAGATATGGCTCTGCTTGAGCATTCCGTCCACCAGCGTCGTTTTGCCGTGATCAACATGGGCGATTATAGCGACATTGCGAATATCTTCTCTCGTGATCAAGCGTGAATCCTCTGGTACAATTGTGCTGCCTTGTATCATGCGTGTATCTGTTCCTTAATGTGATAATAACACAAACCTTGAATAATTCCTGACGCTGGATCGCCCATAGAAGAAGTTTCAATCCCCCGCGGGATCGTCGGCTTTTCAGCCATACATACATGTTCAGATAGGGGACATGTCAGAAAAAGAGCAAATTTTTACCAGGGCAACTACTATACGCGCGGTTGCCCTGGCCTTTGAGTTTGCACTTACACTATACAACGTATCTTGACAAAACGCAAGCAGACATGACTGATGTGGTGGCGCAATGCATTGCGCCGCCACATGAATATTATCCCCGCAGCGCCGCCCACACGATGCCTGGTATTTTCCAGAGAGCGGGCGCGGCCTCAAACTGTACTAGCTTCGGGAAAACCTGGCGCGCGACGTGGCCCCGCGTCACAAACCAGGGCGGCGTTGGCGTACTGCGAAACGGCGCGCGCAAAACCGACTTCTGAGGGCGCGCGAACATGAGCGTGTTATGCACGACACCCGTACCCGATTGGATATCGGTGATGGCGTGGCCGGGGAACGCGCCCCAGGTCGTGACGCCCAGCGTGTAGCTGACGCCGCCCCAATAGTTGAGTCCGATGGAGCCGTAGCGCAGGTTCGCTATCGCTCGTTGCACGGCGTCGGCAATGGCCGGATCGACCAGCGAGCGCGGATGCACGATGATGGTGGCGTTCAGCGTTCCCCAGATGCGATCGTTTGCGAAGGCTACGGCTTGATCGATGTAGTCCGCGACGCTGGCGGCGTCGAGCGCGGTCTCGGAGAAGAGGCCGCAGAAGGCTTCGGTAGTAAAACAGATGTCGTCCTGTTGGGCCGGATCGACGCCCGCGATCAACGTCCAGGGCAGTTGTTCGGCTGAAGCAGTGCCGATCTGCTCGGCCTCTGGATGCGCGCCGACGAAATTCTGCTGGCGCACGAACGCGCCGGGATAGTAGGCGTTACGCGGCGGAACCTGGGCCAGCACGTCGCGAATGCCTTGCAGTAGTTGCTCGCGCTGCGCCCAGTTCTTGTGCTGGATGACGACCCGCGTCGCGTTACAGTTGAAGCCCGCGTTATTGGTGAGCATAGAGGCAATGTGCGCTGACTGGTAGGCGATATCGCTCGCGTTCCACGGGCCAGGGACGACGATGACCGGGCTGACATTGCCCAGTTCGCCGGTGATCGGCTTCGTCAGCATGGGGCTGTTTTCAGCTTTGCGCTGCGCTCCTTCCGTACCCGTGCCAAAGACAATGGCATCGAAGGTTTTGTCCGATCCGGTGATGTGGATTTCTTCTATTCCCGCGTGATCGCAGAGGTACGCGCCTTCCGCCGCGCCGCCATAGACCACACGCAAGAAACTCGCTTCCACCAGGGCGCGGAAGCTTTCTTCGATCAGCGGCCCCAGGTAGGCATTGACGGGATTCATTTTCAGCAGGACGACATGATCTTGCACGAACAGCTTGTGCAGTACATCCAGCGGCGCGATGCTCGCCACGTTCCCCGCGCCTAATACCAGGCTGACCACGCCTGGATGTTGCTTGTCGCGATAGATCAGCGCCTGTGTCACCGCGAGTTCGGCTGGCTTGACATCGGGTTCCATCCAGATTTCCGCGCTGATGCCAGTAAAGAAGATACTATCGTAGTAGGTTTGCGGAAATACCTGCACCATGATCTGTCCATCCGGGCGTGTTGTCACGCGGCTCGGTACGGGTGGATACCCGCTGCGTTCTATAGTAGCAAGCGTACCGCGCAACTGACGCAGGTTCTTGACCACGGGCCACGCGCCCGCGCCCCATTCTTCGCCGATCGCTGCTGAGTCCTGCGCGATGCCTTTGGCCGCGGCGGACGCGGCGACCCAGCGCGACGCAATGGCTGTGAAATCGGCGATCAAGTGATCAATAAGCGCGATGCGTTCAGGTATCGACAACTCTACCCAGGCCGCTTTGCGCGTTTGCAAGGCTTGCACGGCGGCATCCATTGCTGCCTGTGATGATGATGGGACGCTGCCCGCGATCACGGGAAATTGGGGCGATCCCTGGACAGTTGTCATGGTCATGCGTGTACCCCCTGGCTGTGTGATAGCAAATCTGGTGTGAACCGTATTCAGACTATTTGTCGTGGTCGGCCATTATTCAAGGCATCGTCGATATTGATGCAGGCGGTGATCAGCGAAAGGTGCGTAAACGCCTGCGGATAGTTGCCGAGCGCCTCGCCTGTCGGGCCGATTTCCTCCGCGAATAAGCCGACATGGTTGGAGTAGGTCAGCATTTTCTCCAATATTAGTCGCGCCTCGTCCAGGCGTCCCGCGCGCGCGAGCGACTCCGCCATCCAGAAACTGCACGGCGTGAACGTCCCTTCGACGCTGCCCAGGCCATCAGCGGCGGCGTGTTTCGGATTATAGCGATGCACCAGCGAGTCGCTGGACAGGTCTTTCTGGATGTGCTCAATGGTAGAGAGCATGGCGGGATCGGTTGCTCCGGTGAAGCGGGTCATCACCATCAGCAGGGCGGTGGCATCGACGGCATTGCTGCCATAATACTGGACGAAGCTCTTTTCCTTTGCGTTCCAGCCCTTGTCCATGATCTGCTCGTAAATCTGGGCGCTGGTTTGCATCCATTGCATCATGGGCGCTGGCAGGCCGCGATGGCGGGCCAGGCGTACCGCGCGATCAAACGCTACCCAGCTCATCAGACGCGAGTGGACGAACTGCTTGGGGCCGCCGCGCACCTCCCAGATGCCTTCGTCTGGCTCCTGCCAGTGCTGGCCGAGCCAATCGAGCAGGCGGCGCAGGTTAGACCACAGGTCGTAGGAAATGGCATCGTAGCGGTTGTAGATATAAATGGCATCCATTAGCTCGCCATAGATATCAAGCTGGTTTTGTTTAAATGCTCCATTACCGATACGCACGGGGTTGCTGCCGCGATAGCCTTCCAGGTGATCAAGGGTATATTCGGTCAGATCGTGTTCGCCGTCGATGCCGTACATCGGCTGTAGCGATCCGTTGGGTTCCAGTTCGTGACAGCGCGCGTCCAGCCAGCTCATGAATGCCTCTGCCTCTTCTGTAAAGCCGAGGATCAGCAAACTGTAGAGGGTAAAGGAGGAGTCGCGCAGCCAGGTGTAGCGATAATCCCAGTTGCGCGAGCCGCCCATGGACTCGGGCAAGCTCGTCGTTGCCGCGGCGACAATGGCTCCCGTCGGCGCGTAGGTGAGCAGTTTCAGCGCCAACGCGGAACGCTGCACCATTTCTCGCCAGCGCCCGTGATACTGGCACTGCGAGAGCCACTTGCGCCAGTAGGTGATCGTTTCCTGAAATGATTCTTCATAGCGCGCGCGTGTGAGCTTGGGCGGTGACATCTCGCTGCTTGCCGCGCTTTCCAGCACAAAGTGTATCGCTTGCCCCTTGTAGAGCGTAAAATGGGCGCGCACTCCGCCCTGGCCGTCTTCTTCCAGGGGAATACTGGACGCCAGCGCGAGGCTCAAGTCTTTGCTGTGAAAGACCGCGCCATGATCGGACAGATTCACCTCGTGGGAGTCGCGGGCATAATTGAATCCTGGCCGACAGGTAAGATCAAATGGCAGCGAGCCGCGCACAACGGAGACGGAGCGCACGATATGATGCTGATGAGCGGCGCTGCCCTCTTTCTTGATGGGCATGAAGTCGGTGATTTCCGCGACCCCGTCCGTACAGAGGAAGCGACTGATCAGGATATTTGTTTCCGGCAAATAGAGCTGTTTATACTGCATCTCCGGCGTTGCTGGCGGCGCAATGCGGAAGTAGCCGCCCTTATTGGCATCGAGGATAGCGCCGAAGACGCTGGGCGAGTCGAAGCGTGGAATGCAGCACCAGTCAATCGAGCCATTCTTGCCCACCAGTGCCACAGTATGCAAGTCGCCGATGATGGCGTAATCTTCAATGGGTTGGTATTTTGTTGATCCCTTCGGGGCATTTTGTGTCGTTTCGTCACTCATACGCTTTACCTCCCAGAGTGTGCCTGATTCCCAGAGCCTTTGTCCTCTCTCATCAGGTGTTTGCGCGGCGAAGCCGCATAAAGGAGTTGTTTTGTTTTGTGAAAAATGCGCGAAGCGCATTTTTCGCAAAACAAAACAACTCTGGCAAGCACCGCAGGCGCAAGCAAGCGGCCCCTACGCTAATTGTACATCGTAGATGGGCGGCGCGCTACATGGGTCTGACGGTGATGGAGCCGAGATTGGTGCGCAGATGCAGGATTGCCCGTGGCCCTTCGCCGACACTATTGCCTCCGAAGCGATTGTTTGTCGTACCCAGATCGGTTTTCGCGTCCAGGACGAAAGCGGCGCAGTTTCTCTCCGCCCATGTTCGCGGCATATCCGCTATACCCGCGTTCATACGAGGCTTCCCTGGCATAATCCGGCTGCGGCGGCGTCTGGTAGTCTGTGTATTGCTCGCGAGGATCGCTGTTCGACTGCCGTTCTTCTGTGCCTCCCGGCTCGTTCTCCTGCGGATAAAACATCTGATTACTCACTCGTGCCTCCTTATTCTTGTCACATGGAAGTTCGTGGCCTTTGTAAATAGTTACGTGTAGTTTGACGTTTTGTTGTTTAATACAGATAGCACATGGAAAGGACGACCATATTGAAATTGCTTTCTGCTGCCGACGAGGCGACAATCATAGAGGTACTCGGTCGGGAATTTCCCGGCCTGACTGTACACACTATATGTTTTCTGCAAAAACGCGAAGATCGCTGCACAATCGAGATCAATGAACAGCTCATTTTCAAATTCCCGTTCCGCGAGAAGGCATGGAATGAGATAGTGCGCGAAAAGTGGGTGATGAATGCTTTGCAGGGTCGCACGAGCGTGGCAATACCCCGACCGGCATTTTTCTTGCAAACGGTACGCGGCTATGGATACGAAAAGCTTCCTGGCGTAATGCTCACCGACGATTATTACTGGTCATTGACCGAGGCCCAGAAGCAAGCCTTTGCTGTTTCTATGGCGCGTTTTCTTTCCGAGTTGCATCATGCTCTGCGCGTAGCGGATGCTGTCGCCGCCGGTCTTGACGTGCCTGATGATCCTCTTTCTCCTTCACAATTGCGTCGGCGGCTGTTGCCGCTTCTTGATGGACAAGAGCAAAGGTCGTTGGTGGAACGGATGCTGGATGGTTATGCACAGCTTAATATCAGCGCGGAGCCGCGCGTCGTTTTGCACAATGACTTGCATGGTTGGAACATTTTATGCGATCCGGTCACGGCGCAGCTCACCGGCGTTCTCGATTTCAATGGAACCTGCATCGGCGACGCGCACCTGGACTTTCGCTACTTTTTCTACCCGGACCCGCCCCTGCTAGAAATCGTTCTTGCTCACTACACACGGATGAATACGCCCGCCCTTTCCCTCCGCCGCTGCATTCTCTACGCGGTTGCCACCGATCTCACCGATCTGGTTTACAGCACAGAGGAGGGCAGACAGGTTTATGAAGGCTCGATCTCCGCGCGCATCGCGCGCCTGGAACAGCAGCTACGCAGCTACGAGCTACTATAAAGGGAACGGAAGGAATATGCTCAGAAAAATCGATTGTGTCATGATCCGCGTGCCGGATGTGCAGGCCGCTATGACCTGCTATGCCGACGTATTCGGCTTGCGGCCCACCTGGTGGAGCGAGCAGGCGGCTGGCCTGGTCTTCCCGGAATCCGACGCTGAGATTGT
>DATLSW010000022.1:0-4081 GCA_035533955.1 Ktedonobacteraceae bacterium
GGCAGCCTCGCGAGCTGTTCCGGCGTCAGCGTCTACTCGATCTTGCAGAAGAGACGCGAGCAGGTGACGCGCTACGAAGTGCGCGTGAGCGGCGCGCGCGCCAGCGAACATCCCAAAGTCTTCACCGACATCGCCATCGAACATATCATCACCGGCCATCACATCAATCCGGCATCAGTCGAGCGCGCCATCGAACTGGCCGAGACGCGCTACTGCGGCGTCAGCATCATGCTGAGCAAAGCGGCCAATTTGACGAATACGTACCAGATCATCGAAGCATAAAAAATTCATAGTTCTCTCACGCGCGCGACGCGCGCGTGAGAGAACTATGAATTTTTACTATCTCATTGAAAGTAATCGCCATATCTCTTGACAATTTTTGTTTTATCGGCTATTATTACCATAACGTTAACGAGAAATGCCAGATAAGGTGAAGAATTTACAAACATCCTGGTCTGGCGCGTGGGAGCTGTACAGCAGACCGCATTAAAGGAGTATGAACCATGTATCCATTGATTACGAGGGACCCGGTCAGCGGGGGCGAGCTGATCGTCACGCGGTTGGAATGCCCGGAGAGCGGTATTGTGATCGAGGGGCAGTTCAACCTGGGTTGGATAGGCCGCTTGAGCCGCGAACAACTCGATTTCGTCGAGCTGATGGTCAAGTATCGCGGCAACATCCAGCGCCTCGCCGCCGAACTCGACATCGCCTATAACACGGCGCGCAACCGCCTCGACGAGATCGTCTCCGCCCTGGGCGGCGCGCCCGAACACGATGGCCGCGCCGACCGGCGCACCGTCCTCGACAAACTGGCCGCCAAAGAGATCAGCGTGGAAGATGCTATGAAACTGTTAAAGGGATAAGGCCATGCCAGAGGCAATGGAGGATCGCAACCAGATTCTGCACCTGGTTGAATCGGGCAATTTGACGGCAGCGCAGGCAGCGCAATTGCTGGATGCAATGGAACCAGAACAAGGCCGCGCGGCAAAGCAGCGCAACCGCAATCGCCAGGTGCGCGTGCGCGTCACCAATCTCGCGGCCCCTCGCCAGAAAGTCAACGTGACCGTTCCCGCCAGCCTGATCCGCGTCGGCCTGCGCCTGGCGACGCGCCTGGCCCCGCAGATAAGTGGCAGCGCGCTCGAAGACTTGCTGCGAGCAATGGAAAGCGGCGCGACTGGTCGCCTGCTGGATTTACAAGATTTAGAAGAAGGCGAACGAGTAGAGATTTTTGCTGAATAGCAAGAGAGGAACATACCATGGCTCAACAACTGTTTCCCGTCGGCGCGGCAGCGCGCATTGTGATTACCCGCGTAGAAGGCGACCTGGAGGTACGCACCTGGGATCAGCCATCGATTAGCGTGCAGACAGACGGCACGGTCGCTGGCTTGAACCAGGAAGGAGCAACGCTGACCATCATCGATTGCGACGATGACCTGCTGTTGCAAGTACCCGCCGATGCCGCCATCAAGGTGACGAGCGTCGAGGGCGACGTAGAGATTGAAGGTGTGCGGCTCGTCGAATTGGGCAATGTCGAGGGCGATGTCCAGTTACACGACATCTCCGGCGACACTGGCATCGAGAATGTTGGAGCGTCCATTGATATTACCAACCTCGGCGGCGACCTGAATGTCACCACTGCTCCTACGCTGCACGTACACCACAGCGTCGGCGGCGACGTCTCGCTCAAAGAGGTTGGAACCATCGAGATCGAAACGGTCGGCGGCGATCTCAGCGTGCGGCAGGCGGCTACCGCGCTCGTCAGCACAGTCGGCGGCGACCTGAACGCCGAGGATGTGACGGCGGCACTGCGCTGTGGCGTGGTCAGCGGCGACGTCGCAGCCCATGGCGGCCCGCGCACTGACATCATGCTGGGCAACGTTGGCGGCGATCTCAGCGTCAGCAGCGCCGCCAGCCTGGAGGTGGGCAATGTCGGCAGCGACGCCAGCGCCCGCGATGTGCAGGATGGCGTCGAGTTCGGACACATTGGCGGCGACATCGCCATCAACGGTGTCGGCGGCAACGTGCGCGTCGGCAGCATTGGCGGCGATGCCTCGTTCAAGGGGCTGCAAAGCGGCATCGAGACAGTGAACATCGGCGGTGACGTCTTGCTGCAAAGCGCGTTTCCCCCCGACAGCGTGACGCGCTTGAACGTCGGCGGCGACGCCAGCGTACTGCTGCCGGACAATCCCAATCTGAGCATTCGCGCCGCCGTTGGCGGTGACATCAGTGGCAAATCCATCATCGCCAGCCGCAGCGGCAACTTCGTCAACCTGACCTACGGCGAGGGCCAGGCGCACCTCGAAATGAACATCGGCGGAGATCTGAACCTGCGCGGCGGCAACGACCCGCGCGCGTCCAGCAGTTTCGGCGAATCGTGGGGCGAATGGGGCAGCAAATTCGGGCGCGATATGGGCGGTTGGGGCAGCAACTTTGGCCGTGAGATGGCGGATCTGGGGCGGCAACTGGGCAAGTTGGGCGAAGACCTGGGCCGCGAAATCGCCTCCTCCTTCACCGACGCCGGACTGTCAAAAGGCCGTGAGGCTGCTGATGAGGCGAGACGCAAAGCGCAGCGCAAGGCCGACGAGATGAAGCGCAAAACCGACGAAATGGCCCACAAAGCCAGCGAACGGGCC
Source organism: Ktedonobacteraceae bacterium (assembly GCA_035533955.1). Lineage (GTDB taxonomy): Bacteria > Chloroflexota > Ktedonobacteria > Ktedonobacterales > Ktedonobacteraceae > CADDZH01. The sequence goes on from DATLSW010000022.1 coordinate 2,634, forward strand.
GCGCGCATGAATATCCGCATCAACAATCGCGAATGGCGCTTTGACCCTGAACGCCTGGAGCAACTGGAAGAAAAGGCGCGCCGCGCCGCCGCCGAGGGCATCGCTGGGGCAATGGAGGCCGTCGATCGCGCCTTGAGCAACCTGGGCGTGGCGAAACCACCAGTTTCACCGACTCCGCCATCTGCTCCCGGCGCTCCAGAGTCGTCGGTGTCGGAACAATCCGCGTCGAGCGAAGCGGCTGAGCCAGCCGCGGACGCGCCCGTAACCAGCCGCGAGCAAGAGCGCGTCGCCATCCTCAAGATGATCGCCGAAGGGCGCATCACACCCGAAGAGGGCGACCTGCTGCTCGAAGCATTGGGATAGGGTTTATCTTTTCTGGCCTGGGCAAGGCTAGCCTTGCCCAGGCCAGAAAAGAACATTTCCTTCATCCACTCCTACGAAAGAGGGCATCTATGGCTATCTTGCTGCATAACCTGTACGCTCGCGCACCCCAATTGAACGACGCTGCTACAGTGGCTGATCTGCTGGTAGCCTGCGCTATGGCCGAAGATTCCTTGTCGGATTATACGGAAGAGCATATGTTGGCGGACTGGCAACGACCAGGGTTCGCACTGGAAAGCGACGCCTGGATCATCGCGACCAACAACGCCCAGGTCGTGGGTTACGCGGACGTGTGGCTGCATGGAGGCGCGCATATTGCCATGCGAGTACGCGTACACCCCGAACACCGGCGGCGTGGCATCGGCACGCTGCTGCTGCGTCTCGCGGAAGATCAGGCACGCCGCCTGGTCAAACGCACCTGCCCAACCGAACCGGTGGCGCTCTACAGCGTTATCAGCGCCGCCAACAGCGCGGGCAAGCGCCTGCTTGAACACGAAGGCTTCGCGCTGGCCCGCCGCTGCTGGCACATTGGCCTCAATATAGACGAGCCGTCCGTCGTCTCCGCCAGCGCGGACAGCTTCTCGCTGGAGTTTCAAACGAACACCGACGCCACGCCCGGTATCGCCGCGTCCACCCCCCGCACCGGCCTCTACAGCGCCCGCTGCTACGACGTCTACGAAAAAGAACTGAGCCAGAGCGCGGCCCTGCACGCCGCCGAGCCATTGTTCTCGGCGGCGTAATTATTTCATTCTTTGCCAACACCCCTCCCCACGGCATACAATAAACAGAGACGGGCGAGGCAGCCGCATGCTGTTTTGCCCATAAACGAATAGAACATAACTGAAAGGATATTTGTATGCGTAGCAAAATAACCGTCGTGGGCGCGGGCTTTGTCGGCAGCACGCTGGTACAACGCCTGGCGGAACGCGATTATGCCGACGTGGTGATGTTCGATATCATTCCCAAAATGCCGCAGGGCAAGGCGCTCGACATATTGCAAGCCGGGCCAGTGCTGGGCTACGACTCGCTGGTGGTCGGCACCAATGATTACGCCGATACTGCCAACT
>DATLSW010000023.1:0-4921 GCA_035533955.1 Ktedonobacteraceae bacterium
ACCGGTCAAGAGCAGTCACGTTTGCTCCTGCGCGCGCGAGCTTTAGTGCATAGCGGCCTGTACCAGCGCCCACATCCAGGGCTTTGCTGAAAGAAAGTCGAGCCAGGAGCCGATCAACAAAAAGCTCTTCGAGAATAATCAAGAGATTGCTTTCCTGATCATACGATGCCGCCCAACGGGAATACCCTTCCTGAATACCGAGTTCTTGCAGAGATTCAGGTTCGCTCATGTTTGCCTCGCTCATTGCCATGCGGTTGTTCTATTCCGATGTCTTTCGGAGGATGACACGCAGGCTCTCCACTTCGTAGGGGCGTGGGCTTGCCCCGCTCGAAAACGGTGAGGGTCTGCCGTTGCTCGCCAGGGCGTGGCAAGCCCACGCCCCTACGAAATTCTTCCTGAAAGATGTAGGCCGATGCGGAAATGCAAGTTGACCTTATTATAAAGCCTCGCTATACTTGTGGCAAGGTGTCGGAAAGTATGTAATACTGTATCTGGGAGTGTAGCGGCGCAATTGATTGCGCCAATGCAAAACAAACCGTTGACCGGCGCAATCAATGGCGCAGCTACACCACCAGGTTTTGATATGCCAGGGAGACATTTTCAACAAAGGAGCGATCTGTATGAAATTGTTCTTGTCAACCGACTTTGAAGGTACAAGCGGCATTGTTGCCTGGGAACAGATTATGGAGGGGCAGGCCGAATATGCACAGGGGCGCAAGTTGCTTACCGATGAAGTGAACGCTGTGATTACCGGCGCGCAGGACGCGGGCGCGAGCGAGTTTGTCGTCAACGACGCGCACAGTGTCATGCGTAACCTGCACCCGCAAGACCTCGCCGGGCGAGCCACACTGATCACCGGGCGGCACAAGCCGCTCTATATGATGCAGGGGTTGGATGATAGCTTTGATGGCGCGTGCTTCGTCAGCTATCATGGCTCGATTGGCGCGGAACATGCTGTGCTGTCGCATACCTACAACCCTGGGGCTATCTGGGAGGTGCGTATCAACGGCGAAGTCGTCGGCGAGTCGGGTCTGAACGCGCTGGTTGCCGCGCATTACGGCGTCCCCATTATTTTTGTGAGCGGCGACGAAGCCACGGCGAACGAAGCACAGTTGGTCGCTTCGGAAGCTGAGAAGGTGATCGTCAAACAATCGCTAGGCCGTTTCGCCGCCGCGCATATTCATCCCGCCATTGCCTGTGAGATGCTGCGTGTCGGGGCCGCGCGCGCCGTGCAGAATATCAGCGCCATGCTGCCGCCCTCGTTTACCTTGCCCGTCACCATCGAGATCACATTCCTCGTCGCCGATATGGCCGAGATGGCATGCTGGATTCGCGATGTCGAGCGCGTCAGCGCCCGTACCGTGCAGTTGGTTGGCGAGAATCTACTTGATCTTTATCGCACGTTTGTAACCGTCGTCATGCTCACGAGAGGACTGGTGGATCGTTGATGGATGAATCGCTTTTTCACTTTCGCCGCTTTGAGGCGGAAGATATTGCGCGCATCGTGACTTTGCTAGAAGAAGCTGAGGTCGTCGATCACTCCGGGGAGGACATCAGCGAAGAGATATTGCGCGATCAATTGACCTGGACAGGTCACGATCCGCTCCAGGATCGCTGGATGGTCGAATTGTCCGGCGAGCCGGATAAAATTATCGCTTACAGCGTCCTCTGGAAGACACCTACCAATCGCCATGCTGATATTACTGCCGTGGTGCATCCGGCGTGGCGCGGGCGCGGCATTGGCGGCGAACTGCTGGCACGCGCGCTGCAACGCGCCAGGGAAGTGCAGGCCGAGTCTGTGCTTGCCTATGCCGATGTGCAGCATTCCGCCGCCAACGAATTCCTCTTGCGGCGCGGCTTCGCGCCTGTTTCCGCCTATACCGTGATGTCGCTTGTCGCGTCTGTTCCCGTAGCCTCTCCCGCGTGGCCTGCCGACGGCTATGTAATTCGTCCATACAGCGATGTGCAGGATTTCTCCATGCTGCTGCAAGCCCTCAATCGCTGTTATGAGGGGCTTTGGGGCCATCATCATCTCTCGGAAGACGAACTCAATGCCTGGTTTCCGAGCATCGATCAGGAGGGAACGTTGTTGCTCTACGCGCCCAACGGCGATCTCGTCGGCATGTGCCGCGTGGAGATGAGCGAGCAACTGAGTCGTAAGTACGGCAAGCCGATGGGCTATGTTGATAGTCCAGGCATCGTCTCGGAGTATCGCGACAATGGTCTTTACATGCCGCTCTTGCAGGCTGGCGTGCAGTGGCTGCGCGCGCGCGAGTTGGTTGATATCGAGCTTGAGTCCTGGGGCGACGACGAGCGAACGCTGGCACAGTATCAAAGATTTGGGCTAACGATAGTGCGCCAGGCGCGGATATGGAGAGCAAATATCAGCCAGTAAATGACAAGACCAGGAAAGCGATTCAGATGGCTAATGGTAAGCGGTTTATGTATCAGTAGCCGATACGGCTTAATCAATAAGTTGCTTTTTTGGGCGGTATGGATTATAGTTAGGCCAAACATATACCTTAGTTGAGAGTGAGTACACAGCCATGAGTGAAGTAGAGCGAGAACAACCACAAGAGGTGACGCTTCCTATTGAGTGGCATGTTCCTGATACTGTGCAAAATCGTTATGTACACAATGTACTTGTGCAGCCTGGAAAACATGAGATCACGCTCTTTTTCTTTGAAACGCAAATCCCTCCGTTCTCAGGTTCTCCAGAAGCTAATAGAGAGTATCTTCTAAGACAAGGATCGGTTCGTTTTGATTGTGTTGGCAAGATGACCGTAGTTCCGCAATTAGTGCCTGAGATTATCAAGGCCCTACAAGAAGGATTAGATAATTACTATGCTTCCCAGGCAGATAAAGAAAGTGAGGCAGATAGATGATCACTAGTTTCATCATTGATAAGAGAACTGGTCGGGCTTTTGCTTCTATTGTTCTTTCGTCTGAAAGAGCCAGCACATTTCATTCTGATCACTTCAGGTTAGACCGGGCAGCAACAGTAGCAGGAACAGAGTCTCTAACGCAAGATATTATGGACGAACAGGAATGGATTACTATTGTAAGTAATCCTCGCATACTAGGTGGATTACGTCGTCTTGCCGCAGAAGCGCGACGACAGGCCGCTGAGGGGGAAATCGAAGAAGGCGGATTTGTAGTTGAGTGAAAAACAGAAGAACGAAAGATTTTCGTAAACGTTTCGAGCGGTTGCCTCATGATATACAGGAACAGGCCAAAGCTGCTTACCGCCTTTTCAAGGCGAATCCCTATTATCCTGGTCTTCATTTTGAATGCATTGATCGTCAAGAGTCCATTTATTCTGTGCGGATCGGACTCCACTATCGAGCAGTAGGTGTAAAGGAAGGGGATACCATCTACTGGTTCTTTATCGGCTCCCACGAGGACTACAATCACCTTTTGTGACATTTTTGCGTATGTTCTAAGCTATTCACGCCGAAAAGCCAGACGTTCTATCAGGAATTAGCAAGCAGGTGGTAAGATCATCACCGCCTACTTGCTATAGCGTGCCAGGTATATAATCGTCTCTCTTCTTACCGCTCCAGCGAAGATATTTCTTCCTCGATGCTGGTATGGCCGTTTTGCAGGCGTTCGATACGAGTGATCGTATCGGTCAGTGTGCTGAGGCGCTGTTCGAGATCCCAGGCTTGCTGGTGCAGTTCGCGAATCTCGTCGGCCAGTTCGTGAAATTGCCCGTTTAGCGCCCCGTAGGTCGGCGGCTCCTCATTCGCAAGTTGTGTAGTGGGGCGGTCGAGCGGGATGGTTGGTCTCGCGGTGGTCAAAGACGCTGAAGGCGGCGCCAGGCTGGCCGTCCGCTCATCGACGGGCAGCGATACCGGCGCTGAGATCGGGTTGGCGCGCGTGTTTTCGTGGCGCTGCTCGCTAATCCCCAGCAAAATCGCGCCCAGAATTGCCACGACTCCCAGGGCAAAGAGGCCGCCAATGATTAATAAACTCACACAAGGCTCCTTTCATGGTTGTGCATAACCTCTGTCGTTCTCTCTCAAGAATTGGCTATACGCGCGCTATCAATGAAGATGGATCGTGACTTCTGCGCTCATACCGGGAACCAGGTCTTTGCCGCCCGTTCCATCCAACGTAATGATCACAGGAATACGCTGGCTCACTTTAGTGAAATTGCCGCTGGCATAGTCCTGGGTGGGCAGCAATGAGAACTCGCTGGCTGCCGCCTGGACGATTTGCTGAACATGGCCGCTCAGGGTCGTGCCGCTATAGGCATCAACAGTGATATCGACGCTCTGGCCGGTGGAAATGTTGTTGATGGCTCCTTCATCGACATAGGCGACCACGTTGATCTGGCTGAGATCAGTCACCTCGATGATGGGCAGGCCAGCAGCCACTCCCTGGCCTGAGACTGCCGCGATTTCCACTACCGAGCCGTTGATCGGGCTGGTCACGTTGATCGTCGCCGGAGCGCCTGTGCCTGTCCCGGTGGGGGCTGTGGCTGGCGTGATCGCGCCGATGGCTTCGCCGACAGTGACGGTATCGCCGAGTTTCACCGAAAGCGATGATAGCACGCCCGCTGCTGGAGCGTTCACATTGACGATGTTGCCGTTAATCTGGGCATCATTGGTACCGTAGAACATGTAGTTGTTGTAAATCGCGTAAGCGACGCCGCCGCCAATAGCGAAAACCGCGATGACGATAAGCAGCGGGATCAAAATCAAACGACGCATGATTAAATCTCTCCTTTATGTTGATGGCATAGTGATGAACACATGCTACTCGATGTTTGTGCTATTCGGCCATGATCAGAATGCGCTCCTCGGATTCTTCGCCCGCGTGCGCTGCATCCAACTGCTTTGCCGCGGCTTTGCGCCTGCCGCCGACAAAAAGCGTGGCGATGATGGCGATGACGACGACGCCTACCGTCAGCAGGAAA
>DATLSW010000024.1:0-10415 GCA_035533955.1 Ktedonobacteraceae bacterium
GTAGTGTTTGTACACGTAAAGAGGAGGAAATCATGAAGCTATTTCTACGTTCGTTCCGCTTGCCTTTTCTGGGCCTGCTGATGCTCGTCCCGCTGATCCTGGCGGCCTGTGGCAGTAGCGGCACAACGACCGGCAACGGTACTCCATCCAACTCGTCCATCACTATTACCGTCGGCAGCAAACTCGATACCGAGGGGCAGTTAATCGGCGAAATGTACGTGTTGCTGCTGAAAAAGGCGGGCTACAATGTTGTGTCTAAACTGGCGTTAGGCACGAATGCTGTGGTGTTCAACGCCATCAGCAGCGGCGCTATCGACATCTACCCTGAATTTACCGCGACTGGTTTGACCAAACTGGGAGATACATCCAGCGGCAATCCTCAGCAGGATTATCAGACGGTAAAGCAGGGATTTGAGTCGAAGTATCACATCACCTGGCTCGATGTCTCTCCACTCAACGACACGTATGGCGTTTGCACCACGAAAACGGAGGCCCAGAAGCTCAATGCGACCAAGATCTCCGACCTCTCGTCCCAGGCGTCGAAGCTGACGATTGCCACGCCGCCGGATGGGGTGCAATACGGTGTCGATGTGATCAAGTCGGTCTACGGCTTCTCTTTCAGTAAGGTTGTCACATACAACGAGGAAGGTTTGACCTTTCCCGCTGTGACGACCGGCGCGCAGAACCTGAACATTTGCTACACGACTGCGGCCCTGATCGCGAAAGACAACTTCGTTCTTTTGCAGGATGACAAGAATGCTTTCCCGGTCTACAATCCGGCCCCCATTGTGCGTGATAGTACATTACAGAAAGCTCCAGGCATCGCGACCGCTCTCAACCCGCTTGCCCCGTTGCTGACTACCGCGGTGAGCCAGCAGTTGCAGGCCCAGGTCGTTGGTGGGCAAACTGTGCAGCAAGTGGCGACGGCCTTTTTGCAGAGCAAAGGTTTGTTGTAATATGGCCTGTTTACGCGATAGAGATCGAAGATAAATCCTTCACAGCTATCGCGGCTTGTAGTAGAATAAGTTAGCGGATCAAAACCCCGCTAACTTATTCTATTGCAGAATATTACAGAAGCAACAATATGAATACAACAGCCGGACAAGTCTCGACTTCCTGGTATGAAGTGGATGAACTAATTACCATGCTGCGGGCCTGGGGGATAGAGTATCTTGTGGGTTTGGAACCGACTGTCCATTCTCCTACAATTGAGAAAGATGCGCTGCCGCCAGTTTTGTTATTACAACGTCTTGCTCAATGCGATGACATCCGCGAGTGCGCTACCTATCTGTGGGAAGATCGACAATTGCCCCCACCAGCCTGCCATGCAGGAACCTGTGGCCTTCTGGCATTGGAGGAAGCAGAACAGAAGCGGACAGGACTCCCTTTCACCTTTACAGGTGATTGGCAAAATCAAATTGACCGCCTTTTACCCGGCGTTACCAGGATGTGCGCGGTTTGTTGTAACTCATGCGTCCTACCGGCGTTTCACTACGATCACCAGCGGCAGTTGGTTGATCGCGTCAATCGCCACATGCTGGCTGCCCGCGTTCACGTACAGACCGGTCGAAGCGCCGCCGTCCAGGTTCAGCGCCGTTTCAATCGAGAGATCTGACGAGACGAGCAACTGTGAGAGCGTGTTGAGCGAAAAGACGCCGCCTGGGCTGGCAATAAACAGCAAGCGTCCCTGCTTGTCTATTGCCACCACGCTGCGGCGCGCCCCATTGGCGTCTGCGGTAAAGGTGGTCTTCTTGCCATGCAGCACCAGCATCGGCGAAGATTGCATCGCTTGCGTTAACTGATCTGCGTTGGGGTCGTAGGGCTGCTCTGCCAGCGAACGCAGCGTCGTCTGTCCCTGAGCGTTGACGGAAAGCATCCCGCCGAAGCCGCTGTACGACTCACCTGAGATATGTCCATTAACAATAACCAGCGCCGTCGCGGCATCACTGCTATCGAAATAGCCGCCGTTGATGATGGCCGTCGCCTGCTCCTGTCGCATCCATTCGCTCATAGCAAGCGGCTGATCTGGCTGGTAAGCGACGCTCAGCGCCACATCATGTAGATCGAAGCGTGCAATGGTCACAGTATCCTCGTCGCCATCGTTGTCCTTCCAGTCCTCGTAGCGAATCTGCACACCGTTGCCGCCCTGATACCACGTATTCAACTGCGGCGTCGCCTGGCCTGGGATCACGGGCGTCTGGTTGACGGTGACGGATGGTACGATGTCACAGGCCATCAGCGAACATAATATGAAGATCAGCAATAGAATAAGCCATATTTTATGAGAGGAAAGTTTTAACGGCATCAATCACCAATTCCACCTCTTCTAGTTGGATAGAGTAGCCGCGTTACATTTCACATGTTGGCATGGTTATCCTCTAACAAGACGCGGACATCTGTCCAGCCATAGCCGGTATCGTCGAGGAAGAGATCAATGCCGGGAACCTGGTACGGCGCGCTTTTGAGCAGTTTCGCACCTAGCTTCTCATAAAAGCGGCGCGCAGGGTTAGCGGCCAGCACCCACACGATCATGGACTGAATGCCCACTCCCAGCAATTGCTGCGCCAGCACTCGTACCAGCCGCCGGCCAATATCATGCCCCTGGTACGATTTGAGAACATAGATCACGTGCAGCTCGCCGGTAAACGCGGGATCGTTCTTATCGCGCACGTCACCTCCCCAAATGAAGCCCGCGACAATCCCCGGTTCATCTTCGGCCACGTAAACAAAGCCATCATCTGAACCGAGAATATTTTGCCAGCGATTTGTATGCTCTTCCACCGACATGTTCGCTAAGTAGTCGTCTGGCACGATGCCGGGATACGTGGTGCGCCAACCTGCGATATATACCTTTGCCACGCCCGCGGCATCTTCCAGCCGCGCTTCGCGAATTGTTATTGCCATACCTGTTTTACCTGACCAGGGCAAATCAGCGTTGCCACGGCGTCGCCTCAATAGCCGAGACCGTGCCTTTGAAATCCATCGCCAGCTTGAGCGCCGCGTCGTGGGCTAGCACTTCGGTTGAGTCGTCGAGTGGAGCTAATTCGACGTTGCCATAGCGGCGTTCCAACGCGCGCTGGATCAGTATATCCGTGAACCACGGATTTTTTGGCAGCACTGGCCCATGCATGTAGGTGCCGAAGACGTTTTTGTAAACCGCGCCTTCGCAATTATCCTTGCCGTTATTGCCCCAACCAGCCAGCACCTTACCGAGCGGTCGCGCTTTCTCGCCCAGGTAGGTGCGCCCGCTGTGATTTTCGTAGCCGACCAGTATCTTCAGACCTGTCTCCGGGAAATCGCACTCGAGCGCCATGTGCGTCATGAAGCGCGTCGCGCCGCCTTCGGTATGCAAGTCAAGGACGCCGATGCCTGGCAACTGCGGCCCCTGGAACGGTTTGTAGTAATGCCCCAACAGTTGATACCCGGCGCAGACGCTCAAGATGACCACGTTGTCTTCCGCCGCCTCGCGCAGCGACGGCCCTTTGGCCTGAATATCTTTTGAAGCTAACTCCATTTCGCGATCGGCGCCGCCGTGGAAGAGGATCAGGTCATAGTTGGTAAAATCCGGCGTCTGCCTCACAAAAATTTGCTCAACCTCAGTGGCGATGCCGCGCCATTGGCAGCGTTTCTGGATGGAGAACAGGTTGCCACGATCCGCCGCCACGCTCATCAAGGTGGGGTAGAGATGGCCGATCTTGAGAACCATGCCGCTATTTTTCGTATCTTCGCTCATATTTCTCTCTATTCCTCCCAGAAATGCTTGACCCAACCACGCTTTTGCATGATGCGGCGCAATTCATTGGTGGGCGTGTAGCTTGCCATGATGTAGAGCGTGCCGCCGGGGCCGGTATTCTTGAGCGCGGCATCCAGTCCGGCCTCGCGCTCGTGGACAATGCTGATTTTATCCAGCGGCACGTCAGCATATTTCAGGCGCATCGCCAGTTCCTCGGCTTTTGTCCCGCTGCACACCACGTCGCTGAAATCTCCGGCAACGTTTTCGATATCCACATCCCACAGCCAGGCGAAATCTTCGCCGTCCACTACCGTGTTGCTCCCGACGATCATCGCGTGTTTTTCCACGACGGGATGCTGCTTGATCAGGCGCAGCACCAGGTTAAACGAGGTGGGATTTTTGACGAAGGCCAGGTAGATCGTGCGGTCGCCCGCCTGAATCTTTTCCAGCCGTCCAAAGGCTGGCCGAATGTTGGCAATCGCGGCAGGCGCTTTCGCGATGTCGAAGCCCGCCGCCAGCGCCGCGCCCAGCGCCGCCGTCGCGTTATACACGTTATGCAGACCGGGTAGGGGAATCTCTAGTTCAACCTCGCCCTGGGGAGTACGGATGATTGCCTGAGTTGGCCCTTCGCCGTCAGAAGCCAGCTTGATCGACGTCGCCGCGAAATCCAGCTTCGGCAGCGTGTAGCCGCAGTTTGGGCAGTGATAGATGCCCAGGTGCGACATGTACGCCACTTCGTAGACCAGGTCTTCCTGGCAGCGGATGCAGCGAATGATGTCCGCCGATTGCTCAGGTACGGGCGTGCCGACTTCTCTACTTTCCAGGCCAAAGAATAGCCGCTGCGCCTTCGCATTCTGCCCAAAATTGGCGACTTGCGGATCGTTGCCGTTCAACAGGATGATCGATGACTCCGGCAGGCTCTCCAACATCTTGTCGAGGGCCTGAGCGACCGCGTACAGTTCGCCATAGCGATCCAACTGGTCGCGGAAAATATTGGTAATAAGCACAATATCGGGCTGGATCTCCGGCACGGCCAGGGGGATAGTTCCCTCGTCGATCTCAAACAACAAAACGTCGCTGTCCAGGCGGCCAAAAACATCGGCGAAATTGACGGCAACCGACGTGACGCCTTGCAGCATGTTGGAGCCGGTGCGGTTGTGCGAGACGCGCTGGCCGCCAAAGTCGGCGATGGCTGCGGTCATGCGCGCCGTTGTAGTCTTGCCGTTGCTGCCAGTAATCACGATCTTCTTCGCTTTGCTGGCCCCAACGACCGATTTCAAGATATTGGGATCGATGCGCCGGGCGATCATTCCCGGCAAGCTGGTGCCGCCGCTGATGCGGAAGAAGCGACCCGACGCGCCGGCCAGTTTGCCGGCGGAAATGGCAAGGGCCAGTCGCGCCCGCCCCAAGCCCGTGGGGAGTGTATTCGCGCCATTATCATTGGCGCTCACGGTTGTTTCTGTATCTGCTGCCATAATACCTCGCTGCACTGCTCGAAAAAAACTCTCGCGTTGCGTGCAGTATAGCAGACTTAGCCATTACGGGCAAGTATGGTAAGCCAAACGGTCTACGCATTTTTGGGGAAAAATGGTCGAATCCCGTAGGGGCGTAAGCTTTACTCCGCCCAAAAAGGTGGTTGATTTATCTGTTTTGCCAGGGCGGGGTAGAGCTTACGCCCCTACGTTTTAAGCGCAATCACTCCCAACCAGCGCTGCAAATTAGAGAGCCGCTTATCGCGTGCCGTCCTCATCTCAAGCATCAGAAAACCTGCCTGCTCCAGCAGTTCCCAGAGTTCGGAGCCGCGATAGCGCGCAAAGAAGCGTTGCTCGCCTGAAGGCTGGTGAACCTCGTAGCGTTCGTCTGATCCCTCGTCGCATTCCTTCACCAGAAGCGTGAGCGCGCCGCTGGTGACGAGAACGCGCCTGAATTCCCGCAATACTTGTTGATTCTCGCGTTTGGGGATGTGCAGGAACGACGCCGAGACCCACAAGCCCGCGCAAGAAGCATCAGTGAAATCGAGCGAGCGCATATCCATACGCCGGAACGTGATGCGTTCCGCGCCGGGCTGGCCCTGGCAGTGTTGCCGCGCCTCGTCCAGCATAGCGTCGGCCAGATCAGTCGCAGTGACCTGAAAATCCATTTGCGCCAGTTGCAGGGCGTCACGTCCCGGCCCGCAGCCGACATCGACTATCGGCAGTTCAGGTTGCGCCTGGTAGGCCGCGTTTCCGCGCACTACCTCCGCGAAGCGCTGCATACATACCTGCCAGAGCGTTGGCCCGCCCACCGCCGTCGCGTGTTGCGCCGCGTAAATGGTCGCGATGCGCTCGTAGGCATGGTGCGTAATGGCGATTGGATCATCGAAATCTTGCATATATTACCGGAACTCTTCTCTTCTCATGTCGTCGTACATTGATTATTTGTCGTATTGCATTGAATAGTTCCATGATCAAAACGCTGGCTCTCGGTCGCGTTATTGGGAAAGGTCTCCAGGCTCTCTGGATAGCCAAAATGCTTGAGGCCGCCGTTGTGATCGAAGTAGGACATGATTGCGCCGGAGATGTCAAAGCCCGTATAGATATAATAACGCCCGTTCGTCATGGGGATGGTGTTATCTTTCTTATCACTGACGAAGTAGTTCCAGAGCGTATCGAACGGGATAGGATGTTGGAGATCCACATCATAGGGCGAAATCCACTTGAAGTTGTCGAAGCCCCAGTTCATAAGGTCGCGCATATCCGTCCACCAGTCCTTTGTATGGATGGTGACGCCGATCAGCGTGTGATGGTTGCGTGTGACCGAGATGACCTGCACAAAATTCGACGCGCCGTCCCAGCCCGGTTTGCCCGCGTCAACGCCCGGATACCACCAGAAAAATTGATCGTCGTTAACCAGAAAACGCTCTGGGTGGCTCTTCGTTTGTGGCATGGTATAGATTTGTGTACTGGTAATCTGTTTGATGATCGGGATATTGAAGGCAGCGAGGCCCAGGAAGGCCAGATCATGCGCGCTGGAGTAATGTCCATTTTGTAACAACCCGTGCGGGTTCATGAAATGCGTGTCATAGAGGTGTAGCTGCTGCGCTTTCTGGTTCATATCGGCGACAAAATGTGGGACGTTGCCATCGACGGCATCAGCAATAGCGATGGCAGCGTCGTTGCCGGAAACTAACAACAGCGCGTAGAGCAACTGGCGCAGTGTATAGGTCTGACCCTCTTTCATGCCGAACAGCGAGCTATCCGCGCTCAACTGCTGGATATCATGCCAGATGGACTTGTTGATGGTGACGTTTTGATTAAGGTTGCCTTTCTCGACCGCGATAATGGCCGTCATCAACTTGGTCGTACTCATGATAGGCAGGTGCGTGAACGGGCTGTGGGCATACAGCGTGGCGCCGCTATTGGCGTCAAGCAAGTAAGCGGCGGTCGCGTAGACTGGCGGCGGCGGATGATCGGGATCTTCGGGAACGATGACCAGCTCGTGAGGGTTCGTCGATGGTTGTGCTGTTCCCACGGGCGTCGTAGCTGTGCTTCGTCCTTGCTCGTTTAGCGCCGACGACGGGCGCGCGCGGATTGCCGCGAAAATGGCCGCGCCAACAATGGTTAGCACGAGCAGCAGGCTGACGCCGATCATGATCAGGCGGCTATGCGCAAACCGCGATGGCGTTGTGAATGACGCTCTTCTAGTTTGCAAAGGGCGAGATGGAACGCGGTTCGCGCGCGCGCGCGCGCGTGGTGTATAGGCTTGTTGCCGCCCGGCTGTTGGTAAAGTTCGCGTGCGTTGAGAAGAGATCGACCTTGTTGTCGCCTTTGCCTGTTCCTGCTCATCCTCTACGGGCGGTTGTGCGAGAGATCGCGTTGTGTCAGGGGTAGCATAGAGCGAGGCGCGCCTGATTTTGGGTACGCCCGGCATATCATCGATGTGGCTATCCACGGCCGGTCGCTGGTAGGGCTGGGCGAGCGAACGCCTGCGGCGCAGCGGCGGCGGCATGTCTTCGGTGAGTTCGTCTTCGCCGTGCGGCCATTTATTCATGCTGCCTGATCCTCTCCGCGGGCGCGAAGCAGCGCGCCCGTACATTGATGATTGCCTATGCCGTTTCTTGCTGTTAGTGTAGCATAACAGCAATATTCTGTCGAGACTCTTCAAGTGAAAAATCAGGGCGCGCGTCGCATTTTTCTGCGTTGGCTCTGACTACTCTTGTTCTTAGCATAGCTAACGCTACAAAATGTGCTTGACGTCAATCGTGTGACGTGCTACTCTGCTTGCATGAAGTTGTCACCTCAGTGTTGCTCTACGCCTGGTAAGGAGCGTTTGCTATGCGATTAAGAACGGCAGTCATTCAACTGAACTCGCGTGATGATCCTGCCCAGAATCTGGCCTCCGTCGATCAGCTTGTAGAGCGTGCCGCCGACATGGGCGCGCAATTCGTTGGACTGCCCGAATTGTGGACGTATTTTGGCCCCTATGCCGGCTTTGACCAGGCCGCGCAGACTATCCCCGGCCCGGCCGTCGAGCTGTTGCAGGAAAAGGCGCGCCGACATCATATGCTTGTGCATGGCGGTAGTATCGTTGAGCGTATCCCTGGCAGGCCGGGGAAGTTTTACAATACCTCCGTGCTGATCAATCGCCACGGCGAAATCGTTGCTCTCTATCGCAAGATTCACCTTTACGATGTCGATCTGGCGAACGGCGAAAAGCATCACGAATCCGAGCGCATTGTGTCGGGCCAGGAGATCGTCACGGCGGAAGTCGATGGCATCACCTTCGGCCTCACCGTTTGCTACGATCTGCGTTTTCCTGAACTGTATCGTTCGCTGGCGCTGCGCGGGGCGCAGGTCTTGCTTGTACCTGCCGGTTTCACGCTGCACACCGGGCGCGATCACTGGGAAGTTTTATTACGGGCGCGCGCCATCGAGAACCAGTGCTTCGTCGTTGCCCCGGCGCAAACCGGCGCTCATCCGCCCAACCACCAGTGCTTTGGCCGCGCCATGATTATCGATCCCTGGGGACTCGTTTTGGCCCAGGCTCCAGATATCCCCACGGTCGCCATGGCCGAGATCGATCTCACGCGCATCGACCAGGTGAGAGCGCAGATTCCTTGCCTGGAGCATCGCCAGCCACAGGTCTATCAACTCTAACAGCGGCCTCGCAAGGCTATTTTTGTGTCAGAAAGGATGGACACCCTATGGATTTTGCTGAAATCAGAAGCAAGATCGAGACCGGACAGATCGAGTTTGTCAAAATCGGCGCGCCCGACATGGAAGGCGTCTTTCGCGGCAAGCGCGTGGCCGGGCAATATTTCCTCGATGCTCTCGATGGCGGGTTTGCCCAGTGTGATGTGCTTTTTGGTTGGGATATCGCCGAAAACGTGCTGCCTGACCTCAAGTTCAGCAATTGGGAGCGCGGCTTTGCCGATATCGTCATGAAACCCGATCTCTCGACGTTCGCGATGGTTCCCTGGGATGAGCATGTCGCTTCCTGCATCTGCGATCTCTGGACGGAACATGGCGAACCCGTCGTGATTGCACCGCGCTATGTACTCAACAATGTGGTGGAGCGCGCGCGCGCAATGGGCTTCGAGCCGATGGCGGCCTCGGAGTTAGAGTTTCGCTTCTTCCGCGAGGATCAGATGTCCCTGCGCGACAAAGACTTCGGCCCGAATTTGACGCCCCTTAATCCTGGCTTCAACTGTTATGCCATCAGCCAGGCCAGCGCCGACGACCATCTGCTGAGCCGCATTGCCCGCATGATGCGCGATCATGGCATGATGATCGAGGGCTACAACCGCGAGCATGGCCCCGGCATGTACGAGATGAACATTCACTATGCCAACGCGCTCAGCGCGGGCGATTACACCATGCTCTTCAAGACCGGAGTCAAAGAGATTTGCCATCAGATGGGTCTGACAGCATCCTTCATGGCGAAGTGGAACGACCAGGAAGACGGCAGCAGCGGCCACTCACATATGAGTCTGTGGGATCGCAGCCTGGAACGGAACGTCTTCTGGGACGCAGACACTCCTGATCACATGTCCGCCACCATGCGCCATTTCCTGGCCGGCGTGCTGGAAAAGTTGCCTGAGTTCATGGTCTTCTACGCGCCCGTTATCAATTCATATAAACGCTATATTGAAGGGACGTGGGCGCCGCTCAATACTACCTGGGGCATGGATAACCGCACCTGTTCTGTGCGTATCATCAACAACAGTAACCGCTCCGTGCGCATCGAGAACCGCGTGCCGGGAGCCGATGCCAACTTCTATCTCGTCTTCGCGGCCACGCTGGCGAGCGGCCTCTACGGCATCGAGCGCGAGGTTGAACTGCCGGCTCGCCTCGAGGGCAACGCTTACAATGCCGCCACTGTCGCGGCGGCCATCGAGCGCGGCCAGATCAGGCAGCTGGCTCGCAATCTCACGCAAGCCACCGACCTGCTGGAAGGCAGCGAAATCGCCAGGGAATACCTGGGCGCGGATTTCGTTGAACACTACGTCGCGACGCGGCGCTGGGAAGTCAAGGAGTACGAAAAGGCCGTCACCAACTGGGACCGGAAACGCTACCTGGAATTGATCTAGCTCGCTTCCTCCAGCCATCCTTCGTCCTCGCGGAAGTTTAATCCCTGTTGTCGCGCCTCGTCTGCCTTGAGATAGGGCAGAAGATGGCCGACCAGGGGTTGCTTCTGCTGGAAA
>DATLSW010000025.1:0-29405 GCA_035533955.1 Ktedonobacteraceae bacterium
GCCGGTCGCATTGACATCAGCAGGCTCCAATGGGCCAAAATTGCGCGGATTCTCGTAGTGATCCATTAAAAAATCGATGGCTTCTTGACGATCCATAGTTCTCGCTTCCTGTTAGCAATGTTTCGAGAGAGCAACCATGCATGTTGCCCTTGCGCCTCATAGTGACATGTGAATTATACAACAAGGGGTGAGGCTCACCTATTCCACGGCAAATAGCACAAGGATAACAAAGACCCACGCACACATTGGTACGTGAGTCCTTGTGCGATTTTTAGGCGTTTATGGCTTCTCGATGGGAGCGCGCACAAGATTGCCCCACTCCGTCCACGAGCCGTCGTAGTTGCGGACGCGCGGATAGCCCAGCAGGTAAGTCAGGACAAACCAGGTATGCGCAGAACGCTCACCGATACGGCAATACGAAATGACATCCTTGTCGGGGGTAATGTCCCTCGACACGTAGATCTGGCGCAGCTCCTCGGGGGACTTGAACGTGCCGTCAGCATTAGCGGCCATCGACCAGGGAATGCTCTTCGCGCCAGGAATGTGACCGCCGCGCTGCGCGCCCTCCTGGGGGTAATTGACCATATGCAGCAGTTCGCCAGTGTATTCCTGCGGCGAACGCACATCGACCAGCCCGCGATTGGGATTCTTGAGGCCGCTGGCGACATCATCGCGATAGGCGCGGATCGACTCGTCCATTGGTTGAGCATGATACGTAGTCGCTGTGAAGTGCGGCACTTCCTTCGTGGACGCACGCCCTTCGGCTTCCCACTTCGCGCGCCCGCCATTCATGACCCTCAGGTTCTTGTGACTATACATCGTGAACAGCCAGAACGAATAGCAGGCATACCAGTTGTTCCTATCGCCATACAACACGATAGTAGTGTCATTGCTGATGCCCCAGCGACTCATCAATTGCTCAAAAGCCTTCTGATTGACGAAATCGCGGCCCACGGGGTCCTGTACATCGACGTGCCAGTCGAGTTTGACCGCACCCGGAATATGGCCGACTTCATATAACAGGACATCTTCGTCGGCTTCGATGAGCCGAACATTGGGATCGTTCAAGTGGTCGGCAACCCAACTGGTGTCAACCAGCACCTCTGGATGAACATACCCAAAAGTGGGTTGCATACCCGATGTGACAGTGTCTGTTTCAGACATACTCAATTGTCCTCCTCAAATACTTTTTTTACTGACAGGGCATAGCAACGAGGTACGCCCTGGTAATGGCAACAAAGTTGATACACTTTATATTCTACTTGCCAACTCGGAATTAAGCAAGAGAATTTGGCCCGATTTCTCATTGCCGGGCTTTTATAAACGAGCGGGTACGATCTTGAGACGTTCGGCCAGCGCGGTGTTGCGGTGCGCGACGCGGTCGTTGCGCACCGCGATCTCCAACGCGCGCACCTGGCCGACGAGGACGCATACTCGTTTGGCGCGCGTGATCGCGGTATACAGCAGGTTGCGCTGGAGCAAGATGGCATGTTCTCTCGTGAGCGGGACAACGACGGCGGGATATTCGCTGCCCTGACTCTTGTGGACGGTGATGGCATAAGCCAGCGTGAGTTCGTCGAGTTCATGAAATTCGTAGCCGACAAGCAGAGGGCCAGCTTCTTCCAAAAATTCGACATTGAGAGTCGCGTTTTCTTTGTTGATGTTCTTTACCCAACCGACATCGCCGTTGAAAACCCCTTTATCGTAGTTATTGCGCAACTGCATCACCTTGTCGCCCACGCGAATGACATGTCCGCTCCACTCGATCTCCGCCGCCGCTTTGGGATTAAGCTGCGCCTGGAGTTCTTCATTGAGGCTATTGACGCCCGCGGGTCCTTTGTACATGGGAGAAAGCACCTGGATATCGGTACGCGGATTGAGGTGAAAACGATCTGGTAGGCGACGCTGCACGAGATCGAGAACCAGGCGCTGCACGCGCACCGGGTCTTCTTCGGCGAAGAAAAAGAAATCGCTTGTCGGCTCAACTTTGAGATTCGGCATCTGCCCGGAGTTGATGCGGTGGGCGTTGACGATGATCTGGCTTTGCCGCGCCTGGCGGAACAGCTCGGTCAAACGCACCATAGGAATGGCATCGCTTTTGAGCAGGTCACGCAGCACGTTGCCAGGGCCAACCGAGGGCAACTGATCGGCATCGCCTACCAGAAGCAGGTGGGCATCACGCGGCAGAGCTTTGAGCAGGTGATAGAAAAGCAGGATGTCCACCATTGAGAACTCGTCAACGATGATGAACTGGTAAGGTAAAGGATTTTCTTCATTGCGCTGGTACGAGTTGTCATGCGGGACAAATTCCAGCAGGCGATGCAGCGTTTTGGCCTGCGCGCCCGTCGCCTCGGAGAGGCGCTTGGCGGCGCGGCCAGTTGGCGCGGCCAGGGCCACGCTGATTTTGCGACTGCGCAGCAGCATAAGCAGAGCGCGAATCGAAGTCGATTTGCCCGTTCCCGGCCCGCCCGTCAGGATGCTCACCTTGCGCTGATAGGCTGTCTGCATCGCGTCGCGCTGCCTGTCGGTCAGGTGCATATTGCGTTTTTCCTTGAGCCGCTCGAAGACGAGATCCCACAATTGCTGGCTCACGGGAGGCAGGGCGCTGGGCGCGTTGGCAAGGTTACGCAGCAGGCGCGCCGATCCCTGCTCGGCATACCAGAATGGGCCGAAATAGATACGCTGCTGTGGCTCCAGTACGGCGTTTTCTCCATCGTCAGATGGCTCAACCGGGGCCTCGCTGCCATCGTCGAGGAGTGAAGGCGCGGGCGAATCGATGAAGACGTCGCGTTCGCCGCGCAATTGCTCCATCGCCGGAGACAGAGCGGCAGCAGGCACGTCGAGAATGTCCGCGGCGATGCGCAGCAATTCATTTTCCGGCAAAAAGCAATGCCCATTCTCGTTAGCCGCCTGCGCCAGCACGTACTTAAGGCCCGTTGCCAGGCGCGGAATACCGTCCGGCGGCAAGCCGAGCTTGACGGCGATGGCGTCAGCCGTGCGAAAGCCGATGCCATGCACATCCTGCGCCAACTGGTAAGGATTTTCGCGAATCACTGTGACCGAGTCCTTGCCATATGCTTTGTAGATGCGCGTAGCAATATTGATCGAGACCTCGTGGGATTGCAAAAAGAGGTGCAGTTCTTTGATCTCGCTCTGTTCAGCCCAGGCTCTGATGATCTGATCGCGGTCTTTCTCGCTGATGCCTTTGACTTCGCTCAAACGCTCCGGCTGCTGCTCGATGATTGCCAGCGTCTGCTCGCCGAAGTGATTGACGATGCGCTCGGCTTTTTTGGGACCGATGCCCTTAATCAGGCCAGAACTGAGATAGCGCGAAATGCCTTCTTTGGAGGCCGGCAACCGCTGCGTAAAGCTGCTGACATGGAGTTGGCGGCCATAGCGCGGGTCTTTCTCCCATTCTCCCTCGACGCTCAGCAGTTCGCCGACATGCACGCCGGGGAGCGCGCCCACGATGGTCGTCAGGTCATCGCGAAAAAGCCGCCCGCTATCGTTGAGGCGGAAGCGCGCAACGGTATAGTGATTATCCTCGTTCCGAAAAACGATGCTTTCAATCGAGCCTTCGAGCGTAGGCATGATGAACCAGTCCACCCAACTTTCTGTTATAATACTAGGCATATGGTAACACATGTGTCACGATCTCGTCGCAATGCCAGATCAAGGCCGTCGCCCTGGAACTCGCTTTTTTGTAATAACGTTGTTGATAGGGGCAAAATACCCTGCATAACATCCGGCATTGTGACGATGATCTGATTTGCTAGCTTTTCAAAGGTAGAACGACTATGACCGATGCAGCACAACAAAAAAGCAACGTCCAGGACTACTTTTCTCGCACCGCGGAGAGTTACGTCACCAGTTTCTCGCATAAAGCGGGTAGCGACCTGGAGCGACTGATCGAGATCGGCGAGTGGAGCCCGCAGCTTTACGCGCTTGATATCGCCACCGGCGGCGGCCATACCGCGCTGGCGGTCGCGCCGCATGTCGAGAAAATGATGGTCACGGATTTGACGCCGCGAATGCTGGAGAAGGCGCGCGACTATTTGCTGGCGCAGGGAGTCACGAACGCGCAATTCCAGGTCGCCGACGCCGAGCAACTACCTTTCGCCTCCGAGACGTTTGATCGGGTGACATGCCGCATCGCGCCGCACCACTTCCCAAACATGGCGCAGGCGGTGAAAGAAGTCGCGCGCGTCCTCAAGCCAGGCGGCCTCTATTTGCTCATCGACTGCATGACTCCCAGCGACCCTGAACTCGACCGCTTCAATAATACGGTTGAAAAATGGCGCGATTCTTCACATGGACGCTCTTGCACGGTTGAGGAATGGCAGCGGTTTTTCGCTGACGCCGCGTTGAGCATCGAACTCAACGCGTTGTTCCGCAAAGCGCACCAGTACGATGATTGGACGGCGCGATCGCAACTGCCGTTAGACGAAAAAGCAAAGCTGGAACAGTTTATACTTACGAGTAGCCCGCGTATTCAGAGCTACTTCGAGGTTGTTCGCAAGGCAGACGGACATCTCGAAAGCTTTACCAACGATTTCATTCTGTTAAAAGGGCGTAAGAGCCAGAAATAGCGCGTCTAAACGTCTTGACAAACAGGATTCGTTCATGTAGAATATCTGTAACATTTGTTACGTATTGTAATATGCCACATTGTTTCCTGAAGAAGTTGAAATGAGCGAACCTGATCATACTGTAAGCAGCGCGCCGTATCTCGGCAGACATATAGACATACTCCGATTTACCCTGGCCGGTCGCCCTGTCTCTCCGGTCGGGCGACTGTTGCGCTCGGCACGAGTACTCTTCTTTCCGCGGCACCCCGCGACAGCATCCGGCTTGATCCTCGCCCTGGAGGAAGCGACGACCGCTGCCCAACTGACGAAAACGCTCAATTGCCTGCAAGAAGCTCTATGGGATCTCTCAACTGAAGAGCAGGCAAAATTCAGAGGGAGCGCAATCAACACGCTCAAGCGCCGCGTTCTTCAGCCAAACGCAGAGTCGTTACAGCTTGAAGCAGCAGTCTGGCTCCGTGTCTTTGTGCAATCAGGGCAAGTCAGCAATCCTACTGAGATCTTCGTAACCCTGGTTACGGCTGCGAAGCAAGCAGCTACGCGCGGTAAATCTTCTCCCCATGACGATCACAATCCCTATCTCAAAATGATTTTCGATTGCTTCTGGCCGTTTCGCCATCCCTACCAGGCATATACCAGGGAAGCATTTCCGCCCAACACGGTGTTCTACCCACTGGCCGCCCTGTTCGCCCAGGCAAACGCAGCAAGCGTGGATATGTTGCTCGGTATTTTTGCCGAGCTTCCCTCGCTTGACGATCGAGCCATCCTCGATTTTCTCTTACCGGTGGCGCTCCGCTGGGCGCATAGCCAGAATGCCGAACAACGCCGCCGTGCCGCCCCTGTATTGGGTCGCATCCACAATCCCGTTGCTCAGAGGTGCCTTGCCGAACTGCTCCATGATAGGAGTGAGCAAGTGCAGGAAAGCGCGCGGGAGTCCGCCCATTTCGGGAAATCAGCGATGTAGAGATGTAAGGCATTGCGCTCCTACGTTATTGTCATGTGGGCATAATGAAGTACACCTTTACCTGTTACCCATATGGGATACATATTGCCGTAACCATATTCATAGGTTATAATAAGGATGTCTTCTGTAAGATTTATAGAGGCAATACTTCATTGACATGTTGACGTACAATATTTCGAGACCCTTCCACGAGGGGAGCAGGCAGGTAGTCGGCGAAATTTATGAATAGGAAAATAACCTATCGCCAACAATATACCCGTTGTGGGAAAGAACGCTGCCGCAAGTGCAAGGAAGGCAACGGACACGGTCCCTACTGGTACGCTTATTGGAGTGAAAACGGACGTACTGTTAGTAAGTACATCGGTATACACCTTCCATCTTCTATTGCCGCAGAATTAACGCAACGCGTGATGCTTGACAGGGAAATAAAACTACGTGGTGCAACGTCTGATCTCGTCATCCCTGCCAAAGCTCCAGAAGCTTCACCCACGGCACAGAGTGAGGCGGAACTCGCGCAAAGCGTTCCCCTCCAATTGGAAAGCCAGGGATTACGAATTTACACCCTCGGTCAGTTACGCATTGAGCGATTGCAAGACCAGGAATGGAGTCCCATTGAAAACCGGGTCTGGCAACGCCGCCGCGCGCGCGTGCTACTGGGATGCCTCCTCAGCAATCCAGGCCGCCGTCTGGGGCGAGAACAGATGATGGAGGCACTGTGGCCCGATCTGGATATCGATACAGCCGCCAATCGTCTCAATGGGGCAGTTCACGAACTGCGCCAGATCCTCGAGCCGGGCATTGGCCGTCCCGCGTCGTCGCGAATGCTGCGCCTGGAGCGCGATATCCTTGTCCTGGCCGACCGCGCGGATATCTGGGTCGATGCCGAGGCGTTTGAACGACTGATCAACGCGGCCAACCAGGTCGGAACTCAGAATCTGCGCAGCGCCGATGTCAGTCATATTGAGCGCCTGCTGAGTGAGGCAGATGCTCTCTACGGCGGCGATTACTTGCTTGAAGAACTGTACGCCGAATGGGCGGCACCGCGCCGAGAAGCCTTGAAGCGCAACTGGATCGGCTTGCAGTTGAAGCTTTCCGAGTTATGGGAAGCCCAGGGAAAGACAGTCAATGCGATGGCGCCGCTCAACCGTCTGCTCGCCTCTGACCCTACCAACGAAACAGCCGTTCAACGTCTCATGCTGCTCCTCACCCAGCTTGACCGGCGCGGTGAGGCGCTGAATGCCTACGGACGGCTAGCAGCGCGGCTGCAACAGACATACGAAAGCGAACCGCTCGCCGAAACCTGGGCGCTGTACGAGAAATTGCGCCAGGGCCAGGACATGAATACATTGGCGCTCCGGCCCGCTATCACCATTATTCTGGACGACGAGGAATCCCCCGCACCAGTTCAAGAAAACGCTGGCGATTCATCAGAGGGGCGAGAGCCGAATGGAAACGCCGACGATCTGCCGCTCGCTGCCCCGCGCCAGGCAACGCCCGGCGACTTCGAACCATCGTCCGCCGCATTTAGCGCTGCGAACCAGTTTGGGCGCGCGAATCAAAGCCCACTGGTCGGACGCGAACAGGAGATGCATGCCCTGCGGCAACTTTTACTCTCACTAGAGCAACCCGCCAGCGAGCAAAGCGGGGCAATCACAGCGAACGGGCCAACGCGCAGAGCGGAGAAACTCGCGCATCACATCGCGCTCCTCACCGGAGAAGCCGGCATCGGGAAAACGCGCCTGGCCGAGGAGCTGAGCCACGAGGCCGCCTCACGCGGCTGGTCCGTCGCCTGGTCGCGCGCATATGAGCAAGAGGGAGCGATCCCCTACCGCCCATGGATCGAAGTTTTGCGCTCATTATTGCCTCATCTGCCGGTCACGAAAATGGTCGCCGCGGTCCAGACGCGCGCGCAGGGAGAAGCCAGCGCCTCACCGTATGCCCCAACCGCGCTCGAGAAGCTCAGTACCTTGCTCCCTGAACTGCGTGGCTTCCTGCCGTCGGGCAGCCGGGAATATCCGGCGCTGCCCCCTGAACAAGAACGCCTGCACCTCTGGGAAGCCACACTAGAAATGCTGAGTATGCTCAGTCAGTCCCTGCCGCTTTTGCTCGTGCTTGATGATCTCCACTGGACAGATGATAGCAGCCGCGAACTGCTGGCCTACCTGGTGCGTCACCTGCGCGATCAACGCATCTTGCTCGTCGGCACATGCAGGGATATAGAGCTTGCTCCCAACGATAGCCTGCGCACGCTGATTGCCGATTTGCGCCGCGAGCAGGCCGTTATAACTTTTGCAGTGCAGCCACTCAGCGTGTCACAAATCGGTTCCCTGGTCGCGCATCTTCCCCAGAATGTCGTGCAACATATCCAGACCCAGGCCGGCGGTAATCCCTTCTTCGCCGAAGAAATGGCGCGTGTCAGCGAAACAAGTTTTGCCGCGCCCGACATAAAGATGGCTGAAGCTGAACTGGACCATGCTGCTGCCGCGCTGCACCAGGAAGAGCGCGCACGGCCATTGGTTGATAGCGGGCTGCCGGAAGGAATCGCGGCAGTGCTTGAACGCCGCCTGGGCAAACTCAGCGTTGAATGCCTGGCGCTCTTGAGCAAGGCCGCCGTTTTAGGCGGCGCGTTTGAACTCGGCCCGCTGCTCTCAATGGCAAGTGAACATAATGAAGACACGGTACTTGACCTGCTTGAGGAAGCGTTACACGCGGGATTGCTCACCGAAGAAGGGACAGGAACGCGCATCACCTATCATTTCTGGCATCCATTGATTGTCAGCCATCTCTACGATCGCCTGTCAGTCGCGCGGCGCGCGCAGTTGCACCGGCGCGCGGCCAAATCGCTCATACTCACCAACCAGGGGCGCGAAAAGGAAGTGGCGGCAGCAATCACCCATCACCTGAGCAAAGGGGGCAGCGATCCGGCGCAAATCGCCTACTATGCCGAACTGGCTGCGAATCAGGCATACTCGCTGGCCGCTTACGCCGAAGCCAAACAGTATTATCTCCTGACCATGCAAACGATTACAGGAGACACCATCCTCGGCCAGAGCAATGCGCACGCATTGCTTCCCACACAGGCCGAGGGAACATGGCGTGCGAACATCGATCTGCTGCACATTGCTCACCTCCTGGAACTGGTTTGTGAATGCGCCATTGTCCAGGGCGATTTTGAAGAAGCCAGAACCTTTTACGAGCGCATTCTGGAACTGCGCAACTTACAGTCCGGAGATTTCTCTGAAATAGAACGCCAACAAGAAGCGCAAATTCAAGCCATGCTCTGGCGCGAGATCGGACGCACCTGGTCATGGAATGGCAATTACAAACAGGCCCATCAATGCTACCAACGCGGGAAACAGTTGTTGCAGGAGGCCGGCATCACCTCCGGCACGGCCTGGGCCTGCGTTTACCTGGAATACGGACGCATTCGCGTGCTAGAAGGAAACTATGACGAGGCGCGACGTTGCGTTCTGGAAGCGCTGGAAATGCTGGAAAAAGCGCTAGAAGAACGCAAAAAAGCCGCTTCTGAACGATGGCAGGGGCTAACGGAGAACATTCCTCGCCCGCGACATTCACTCCAGACACAGATCGAACGAGTTATTACCGGCGATCCACTCGAAGTTGGCAGAGCGCGCGAATTACTCGGCTTGATCGCCGCGAACGTCGGGCAATATGCCGAAGCGCTGCAATACCTGCACGAGGCACTGGAGATCTTCAAACGACACGATCTGGTTGCAGCAATGGTGAAGGTATGCGGGAATCTGGGCGCTGTGTACCTGACACGCGCTGAAAACGCGCTGGCGCAGCCGTATATGCGCCAGGCGCTTGAACTGGCCGAACGCATAGGCAACCTCCCCATGATCGCGTTTGTCACCGGCAACCTGGGTGAGATGGAGACGCGCAGAGGCAATCTGCTCCAGGCTGAAGAGTGGTTCAAGAGCAGCCTGCAAGTGGCCGAGCGTACCAACGAGCCGGAGCATATCTGCTGGTGCTGTGTAGCGCTGGCCGGTACGCTCCAGGACCTGGGGCAATTCGAGGAAGCGGCAGCCTCTATCCGACGCGCGCTGACTATCAGTCGCGCCATGAAGAACGCGAAAAATAGCGGCGGAGCCTTAGTCGCGCTGGGTGACTTACGCATCACTCAAGCGGTCATTGCCGGCAAGCTCCAGGGAAACGATATCGACCGGGAGCCAGCGCGGCCATCACCAAACGGCAAACGTTTGCTGCTGCGCGCCTGCTCCACGCTGCGGCGCGCCCTCGCCATCGAGGGGCTGGAAGTCGAAGCGGCAATCGAGGGCCGCCTGCTCCTTGCCAGCGCCAACTACATGCTGGGCAACCAGGCAACGGCGCGACAACTCGCGCTGCAAACGCTCCAGGACGCCGCAACCTATGAGCTGACCCGGCTTCAAGCGCGCACGCTGCGACTGTTAGGGCGCATCCTGGCCGCACAAAAGCAGTATGAGCAAGCGGATGCTTACTTCGAGGAGGCACTGGGAGTTTTCCGACAACATGAGATGCGCCTCGATTACGCGCGCGCTTTGCACGGCTACGCGATCTCGTTGCTGGCACGCGGCGCATTTGAGACCTGTTTGCGTCAAAAAGGTCTCGAGGCGCTGCGAGAAGCCCGCAGTATTTTTGAGGGGTGCCATGCTATGGTTGACCTGAGATGGATCGAGCAAGAACTGCAAGCAGAGCAGTCTGAGACCGTGGAAGCGTGAAACGCCTCTAACCTGCAAAGGGAAACCATAATGCTTGATGAGAGAACAGTCAAGGGAAGATTACAGGCGCTGCCTGATCTATAGCACCAGCTTCTCTCGACGTGAACTCTCAAAAACACGTCCAGGATCAAACGTGTTGAGATCTATGGTAGCATGATCAAGTGGAGCAGGTAGGCGGACGTGTCCGTGATCAACATCGCCCGTGAGTATGGCTTCGACCAGAAGCGCGGTAATTGGCGCGTGCATCAGGCCATGCCCTGAGAATCCGACCGCGTGGATAAGGTTCTGCTGATGTGTATCGCGACCGATCAATGGGCTGGCGTCAGGCGTGGTACCATAGTACCCACAGGTTGTCGCAATTAAGCCGCCTGAGTTGGCAAGCAGCGGTGAAAATTCCTCTACCTGTCCGAGGACGGCATATCCATAGTTGTCAATGCCGTTATCATGACGAAACGGGGGATCGACGTGGTCCTGGTCGCCATCACTGAAATATGGCTCCGGCTCAGTCTCATGTCCCCAGGCCAGCAGCAAGAGATCATGTTCTGGCCGCGAGTGCGCGCCACGATTGCTTCCTACGCCGTAGATAATCATGGGGAGATGACGCCACGCTGTTGCATCCATCACTGGCTGCGAAGGCTTCAGAAAATAGAGGTAGCGTTTAAGCGGAGAGACAGATAGGGCCATGCCACCAATCCGCGGGCTGATGCGAGCCGCCCAGGCGTTGGTTGCGTTGACGAACCAATCAGCCTCAACCGTTCCCTTGTTCGTCACCAGCGCACTTATGCGATCAGCGTGGAGTATGGCGCCA
Organism: Ktedonobacteraceae bacterium; assembly: GCA_035533955.1. Taxonomy (GTDB): domain Bacteria; phylum Chloroflexota; class Ktedonobacteria; order Ktedonobacterales; family Ktedonobacteraceae; genus CADDZH01. The sequence goes on from DATLSW010000025.1 coordinate 11,077, forward strand.
AGAATCTCTGTATGCTGCTGTAATTGAACACCCAATTCTTTTGCCCGTCGGAAGCCTTCGTTATAGATCATATGTGGTAAGAGGAAACCATCGGTCGGACACCAGGTCGCTCCCATCAGACGATCGGGGTTGAGATAAGGCCAGCGTTCCTGGACGACCTGTGGGGTCAGCACTTCAACAGGAAGCCCAAGACGTTGCTGCATTCCGGCAATCGCTTGTGCATGTTGCCAGACCTGGACTAGCTCGTATTGTCTGCGAGGTTGCCATGCCGGGATGGCATCGGGATTTTCGTAGAGGAACAAGTAGCCGTTCTGACGCATAACAGGTTGTGTACGGACATCTGTAGAGCTGTGCAAAAGGTCATGGAAGTGGCTATACCACCACTCACTATATTGCATACCAACCACCGTCTCTTCAGTGCTGAACTGCGCGCGAATACCTGCTGAAGAACGGCTAGAAGAACCATTGCCCAACTGGGCCTTCTCCAATACAGTCACACGGAAACCGCGCTCTGCCAGCCGAACGGCGATAAGCGCGCTAGTTGTGCCACCGCCAATGATAACGACATGTTCGGCGGAAGAGGAAAGTGCCATAAAATATCACCCTTCTGAGATTACAATAGCCGTTGCAAAAACCTGCTCGACTGTTCGTGATAGCAACTCTATAGTATATCCTACAGGTGGTTTTTTCGCGGGCTAAGCCCGCGAAAAACCACCTGAACTCCAGTGAAGCGCCGTAGACGCAACTTTTAAATAGCCCTGGCGTCGCCGAGAACTATACGATCTCGCAAAGAAGGCAATACAGCGTCAGACACGCTCGCGGTCGAGGCGGCGGTACAAGCGCTGAAATGCCTGACGCGCGCGCGACAGGCGACTGCGCACAGCGGAAACGGTATCCTGGAGTGTATCGGCGATCTCCTGATAGGTAAAACCCTCGGCATCGAGCAGGAGACACATTGCTGAATTGGCCGGCAATTGCGCCAGCACGCGCTTGATCAGCTCGCGTTCCAGCACGCGATCCTCAAATGGTTCGCTACTTAGGAGAGAGAGTTCGTTCAATTCATCAGCGTCTTCGTCGTTGCCGATGTGGGTGGAGAACGGCAACAACGTGACATGCTTGCGGCGTCGCCACTCGCTGCGCACCTGGTTGAGGGCAACACGATAGAGCCAGGGCGCAAAATGCAATTGCTCCCCGTCCATACGCGGCAATGCGCGATAGGCGGATAGAAAGGTTTCCTGGCACAGGTCTTGCGTTAACTGTACATCATGCGTCATGCCATAAATCATACGTCTGATGCGCGGTTCGTACAGCGCCACTAATGCCTCAAAAGCCTCTACCGATCCCCGACACGCATCGATTACTAGCTGCGACTCTTCATCTACAGCATTCATTGGTTCTCCCAGGCAACCATATTGTCCAGCATTTGCTAAATTTAAGAGCAATATTCAGACTTTCTGTCAGATATACGCATCTTGTGCATCAGATATCTCATATCCAAACTTGTGTAGCTGCGCAATGCATTGCGCCTGAACCGGCATGGGCGTGATAAATCGGCCCCTATAGGCTTCTCATGATCCTGGCAAGGAAAGGCGATCCCAACCGAGCAATTGCGCCGCTGCATGGCTACCTGATGCCGCGTCCAGTGGAAGTTGCTGGCCTGTCACCAGATCATCCGACCAGAGATGATAGGAGCCATCAGCATTCGTCCCTTGCACAATCACGGCATGGCCGTAGGGAGCCATAGCAATAAAATTGTCGCAAATCTGACCCGGCGTCGCCATTGTCGCGGCGCAAAGCGATGTCGCGCCCGGTGCGGCATTGGCAAAGACCACCTGATCCTGCTGCGGCGTCATCCCCACCTGGACGATCTGCACCTGCCCATTGATCAACTGTACCGTCAAGAGCGCATTGTCAGCCGCGAAGCCGACCGGCTCGCCAGAACTGCGTAAAAACTCTGTATTCAGGGTCGTAAGATTGACGGCAGAAATTCCTGGCTGACCTGCCGGCCCAGTGTTCATCCAATAGAGTGTTGTTTTATCCGGGCTGATCCAGATGGCTGAATTCATGGAATGGCCCGTGAGTATCTGTATCGCGCCAGTCGTAACGTTGACGCGATCTACGTCAAGGTTGTCGCCAATGTAATAGAGATAGTCAGAATGATAGGCCAGCAGTTCATAGGCAACCAGTTGCGGCAGAAATGCCGTCTCCTGCCCTGTTACGCTATCAACTTCGATGATGCCCATATTTTTGGTATTGATCAGCACATGGCGACTGTCCGGCGTCCAGATGGCGTTACCGGCATTGTCAGCGTTCAATTCGTAAAAGAAGCCGGTATTGGCAAACGGCGTCAGCAGGCGGGCATAATAGACATGGTTGCTGCTCGCGTACTGATAGAGCAAGTCCTGTCCATCTAACGGAATGCCGTCGAAGTGCGTATTGGCCGGCAGCGGCGACGAGTTGAGCGCGGCGGAAAAGCCATTGGTGTAGTTATAATTTTTGACGGCATACAGGCCGCTATTCCCCGACGGCGCGGCGATCATGGCCGCGTTCCAACCGCCAAAAAGCGCCGATCCGGGCGACTTAGTCGCAGACGGTGTGGAAGACAAATCGGAAGCCGTTGATTGAGTGGGAGAGACTGTCTGATGCTGAACCTGCGTGGTTGTAGTCGGCTGCACCGCCGGGCCGCCGCCGGGCAAGAGCGAGCGATGACTGAAGAGAACTGTGGCGGCGAGAATGACAACTGCCGCCATCGCAGCCGCTGCTACGTTGCGCCATACGATCGTGCGGCGCGGATTGACCAGGCGAGCAGCAGAGTGTTGATCGCGCCGCGCTCTGCGCTGGCCGCCAACCATCTCGATGCGCTGCGTCGGCATGTCGCCAATGGGCAGCGACTGCCGCGTTTGAGCCTCGCGCCGAATAGCATGCTGAATACGCTCAACCGTGGCAGGCACGCGCCGCTCGCCCTCTTCCAGTAAACCGACAAAAGCAGCGCGCTGCTGATTACGCACCGCTCGCGTCTGCGCCAGGGCGGCGCTGCACGTTGGGCAGTGCGGCACATGGCCGCGTAATTCGGCGATCAGCGCGCGCTCCGCTGGTTCATCGTCTAAGGCAGCATTATGCTCCAGGACGTCTTGCAGGCGCAGGCAATGAGCGGTCAATGGGCATGACGGCACGCCACGCGGCTGTTCATTATCCATTGCGCTATGTCCTCTCTCGTTGCTTACAAAATACTCTTTGGCGCTGGGTTTGGGTATCCAATATATCCTGCCCTATTCATACTAATGCTGGCGATGGTTGATTCGTTTCGCTAGATTTTTTACTGGACAATTCGTGTTTTCTCGTGTATACTATTAAGCAAGCGAACGGCGATAGCATTTCTCCTCACGTTCGTCTTCTCTCCATTCCTCGTAGCGTTTTGTTTCCTCAACACGTTTGGGTTCTCCTACAACCCAGAAAGGACCTCCACTATGATTCCCCTCTCCTCTACAGGGGAAATTGCCGACTTCCGGGACGTCGATCAGTTTCAGCCAGGGCATAGCGAATTTGCCTGCGGCTTCTTCGCCGCCGCCATCGTCAAAGCCATGAACCAGGTGGGTCAGCCGCCGAGACAATCCGCGGCGGAGATGACCGCGGAAGCCGAGGCGTGGTATGCTCGCTACAATGGCAACAACAGCGCCGCGAACGAAAGCGGCATGTCCCTGCCGCAACTGTACGATCTGCTGGCACAGGTAGGGCTGCATTACCAGAGCATAGCATCTGATAGTGAAACGATCCGCGCCTGGGTCGCCGCCGGTTATCCGGTGATTATCGCCGGAGCGGAAACCGGCATGGTTGATCTCGGCCTTGGCGGCATTATCCCCTATCCGTGGCATCCGACAGTTTTAACCATACGACAATACGATAAAATGAAAGCTTACCAGTAGCCACCTTTTCATACAAAATGGTAGTTTGTACCAATCCAGCCTCCTGAGTATGAACTGCCCCCTCAGAAACGTTGGAACCGAAGAGTCGCATAAAAGCGATGCCTGTGCTACAATAGCAGCGCAGAACATCCCATCGCATCAGGAAATGGATGGGTCTTTTTCTTCTCACGTCGGGAAGGGACATTCGATGCAGATTGACGCGATTTACCTTGACCACTTTCTCTCCTTCGACACATTTGTCTGGGAGGGACTCGACCCGCACCTTAATGCCATTGTCGGCCCCAACGGGGTGGGCAAAACAAACCTGTTTCGCGCCTTGAGAGCCATGTATGACGCGCTAAGTCCGGCAGCAGCCCAGGAGAGTGCGCGCTGGGCTGCTGCCGGACATCAAGGCGCGAATGCCAATGCTATTACCATCGCGCTGGATATTCAGTTCACCACAGCGTGGGAACAGCGTCTCTTGTGCGTGTTCTTTGCGTCAGTCCTTTGCGATCAGCAAGAGATCCAGAAGGTAGGAACGGTGATGCAGCGCTCTGTGGACCATGATGGCTTGAAACGCTTTGATGCCTGGGTGCTTGACCAGGTGCGTCCGGAAGATATCGCCTGGTTTTTGCGTGGCCGGCTCGTCATGACGCACGCAGGGAGATCCGGATGGCAGTGCCGGTACGAGGCACGCCTTGGAGAGCCAGGCTTTCGGCTCGATCTGACCAATTGGGGTACGCTTCTTGGCCATGCCGAGTACCATCAAGAGACGGCAACACAAAACTGGGGAGCGCTCTTTGGCGCCTGGTACAACAGCCTGACGGAGCAAGAGCGCGACCAGCTACACAACGGATTGACTGGAGTCACACCAGAGGGGGAGTTCCCTGTACCCAATTTCTCGCGTCTGCCGGACTGGGTATCCTCCCAGCAAGGGATAGCGTTGCAGATCGTGGATCAGATGCAGATCGTGGACCCGACAATGCTGGCGACCCGCCTGGCCTTCACATCAGCGGCACAGCTCTCCTCTCCTGAGCCAAGCAGACCCATTGCGGTGAGGTTCATCTTCCAGCGTTTGCTCGAACAGGCCCTCGTGTTCACCGACAATGTGCGTTTGCCATATCAGCGCGAGTACACCGCCAGAGATCTCCATACACAACCTCTCGATCTGAGCAATGGGAAAGAGTTAGCGCGCTTCCTCTTCTGCAAGAAGAATGGAGGCCCCAGAGACCGCAAGCAGTACGCCGCGATAGCTCAGATGTTTTCTCGGATGACGGGACGTCGGTTTGATGTGGTCCAGCACCCCGCGGAAATCAGCGGATCGCAGCAAGAGCCGCAACCGGACACTTCTTTGGAGTTGGTTACCATCAATCCCTGGGGTGACATTTCCCTGGAGTTCAGCGGAGCAGGCATCGCTGAGGCACTGTTCTTGAGTGCAGTGCTGGCTGGGAGTAGTGGTCAGGTCGTGTTGCTCGATGAACCGGCACTCAACCTGCACCCGACGATGCAAGCCACGTTGCTCGATGCATTGCAGGCTCTCGCTCACCAACCAGAAGGCGAGCGAAGCCAGTTCCTGGTGAATACGCACACCCCGACTCTTGTGCCGCCTGACGCGATCGAGCATGTTTCTCGCTTGACGATTCAAAACGGACACACCATCCGTCAGGCTCTCAAGATCAGCCAGATCAGCCAGAACGACCTGGTCAAGCTCCGGAATTTGCTCCGAGGAAATCTGGCAGCACGGGCGCTCCTTTTCAGCCGCGCTGTACTCCTGGTTGAGGGAGAGACCGAGCTGGGCGCATTGTCGGCGTGGTACCCAGACCTGATGAACCGGGACATTGCACTGTATGCAGTAGGAGGAAAAGGGGAATTCGTCTCCCCACTCAAGCTCATCCAGCACTTTGCCATTCCCTGGGCCATCCTCGGGGATGGCGAGGTGCTTTGGGATTTGCACGAACAGAAAAGTCTCCAGGGTGCTCAGGGCCAAGTGAGCAGGATTCTGGCTGTCTGTAACCAATCCCTTCCTGCCGTCCCCGGCGATCCTGGGAACAGTGTCGAGAACTTCGAGCAGTGGCGGCAAGCCCTGGAAACCTGCGGTATTTTCACGTTGGCAAGCAGTGCAGATGAAGGATTTGAGAAGGCTGTACAGACAGAGATTCCGTCGGAACTCTGGACAGACGCCAAAACGAAGTTCGACAAGAACAAGGTAGCACTGGGCCGTTTCATCGCTGAAAACTCCTCCTGTCCGGGAAAAGTGGCAGAGCGGGTCCGAAGGGTTCTGTGCCACCTGCATAAGCAGGATACAGGCATCCGCATTCCCGATGACAATTGCCCACAACCATCTGCCGCGCGCTCAGGGAATGGATATTAGCCATTGCCAACGAGAGCAGATTGCTACCTATGGAAGAGCCAATCAAGCGAAGTGGGCCTGTTTTTTACAGGCCCACTTCGGGAATTACTCCTTTTTCAATCGTACTTCGGCAGCCTCCGCACGTAGTCGCCAGGTGAGTGCCTCATCTTGTTGGCCGAGCCAACGTTCTCGCCGCTCGGACAGGGTTCGCTCGGCGGTAATCAGACGCTCGACCAGCGCTTCTTTACTCATGCGCAGATAGCGCAGGCGCACCCGCTGTTCGTCCCGATCAGGCTTCACTACTTTCGGAGAAGTTGGTGCAGCCACGACCAACGGTTTGGCTCGCTTTTTCGGCGAACTCTGCCAACTACGATGCTGCTCGTAGTAGGCCCTGGCTTCCTGGTTGTCGAGAATGGCGCTCTCGGAAATGCCTCGATGCTCTGGGTCCAGTTCTTTCGATGTGGCAGCGATCGTAGCCAGCGAGATACGCTGTTTGTCCTTGTGAAGTGCGTCAACGCTCCGCTTGACCAGATCTACCGTGCGCTGTCGCAGGCGCGGGTAGACCTTTTCTTCGAGCCAGGGATGCGGCTCACCCTTTCGGGTTTCGTGGGTAGAATTTGACCTGGGCAACTCGGCCCTCATCCTTTCTGTAAGCGACCATCAGGTCCATTTCGCGCAGCTCGAGCGCACAATTGCGGAGCAGCTGGCGCATTTTTTCGGCTTCCAGCACGAGACCTTCGCGCTCGTAGTAGGCGAGGCGTTCCTCAGCCCAGCGCTGCTTTTCCTCCACCTGATAGCGCTTTTCCGGTTCGGGCGCTTTGGAGGGGCAGCGAATACAGTCGTACTGATTGTGGCACCAGCCATCAAAGGTGCATTCCCCGCCGCAGACCGGAACGAGCGTTCCCACGCGTCGCCTGGCGCTCTCCGCCAGTTTGCGGATTTCTTCAGGTGAGCGCACAATGGCCTCGCGGATATTGATTTCCGTCGCCAGACGCTCGACGAAGGAGGCGTGTTCTTCGGCGATCTCTTGCTGTCCCTTCTGGCTGTAGTAGCGGGTCGTGTCCAGGTTCTTCTGCTTGAGCCACTCGGCTACCAGGTCGATGGGAAGCCCTTCGATCTGGACCGCGAAGGTGGCGAAGGCGTGCCGGAGCAGGTGCGGTTTGAGGATGACCGGTAGACCTTCGCTGGTTTGAAACGTCATCCCATGCATCAGAAACCGGAGGCAGGCGGAGATAGCTGTGTCGCGTAAGTGCTGGGCGTGGTACTGAAAGATGTAGGGAATCTTCTCCTCACCGAAGCGATGGCTTCGCGCATGATGAGGGTAAAACTGGACGCGCGGCAGCGGTTCTCCTGCCTGGAGTTGGTAGTGAGCGCACAACATGTGGGCTGTCTGCTCGATGAGCCGAAGGGCATCCTTGCCAATGCCGTAATGATGCCGCTTTTCCGTCCGCTCTCCCTTGGGGAGTAACCGGAGGACATAGCGGATACGTGGGCTTTGATCACTCGCTCCGGGAGGGGGATCATCGACCATCCGAATGAGGCTCTCTGGCGAGAGACTCACCTGCATCAGTTCATTGATGCGCATCCCCGTTGTGGTCAGCAGTTCCAGAGCGAGGAGGCCAAAGGTGGTTGCAGCGTAAAGGGACTCCACCGGGACTAGCGTTCCTTTCATGCGCAGTTGCGCGTAGGCCACGAATTGACCCCTCCCGTAGCTTCCATCACCGAAATAGGACCATTTGAGGAGCCCTGGATGCGTCGTCTCAAAGGGGTGGGTATTCACCTCAGTGTTGTCGTCTCCATATCCCCACTGCCGGAGCCACGCTTGCTTTTCCGCGACTTCCTGCTCCGATCCCTGACATGCTCTTTCAGAAAGCAGACCACGTTGCAGGATATCGAGAAACCAGAAACCTTCTGGAGGTGCTTCACCCTCCAGACGTTCCACCTTGACCACTTCGAGGAACACTTCGTTGTGGTCGTCCTTGAAAGAGCCTCGTTTGGCTCGAGCATCCTTGACCGTGACTTTGCCATAGTGATGACTGTGTTCGGGATGCAGAACAAAACTCCGTCGGTCCCAGAGCCGGCACACAATGCGCTCAACTGGCGGGTCTCCTTCTTCATAGCTAAATTCGAGCGGGAGGTTAGAATGGTCGGCATGCACCTGGGTGAGTGCGTGCTGATAGGCTTGCCAGAGCCTCATCATCCGATTGTAGCGGAAATGCGCTTCGGCCCGCAATGCGGTGAACTGTGGCACAACCGCTTCCGTCTCTTCCTTGCGGTGGCCTTGTTGTTGTTGCACCACCTCTTCCTTCAGTTTGCGCAGCGTCTCTGCTACAAAAGCATTCACGACGGGGAAGAGAAAGGGTCGATACATCTCCTGCTCACGAGGAGGCAGGGAATCGAGCCAGTTAGCAACGAGATTCGTTGCGCTCATATAGCATTTGAGAAAGCTAACACGAAGAGACAGAGGATCTTGGGGAAGGACTTCACCTCGCATATATGGCACCAGGTGGCGCTCAACGCTCCACTGGCTTACCGAAGTGAGTTCGAAGAGCGGAAACAGCAGAGCGAACCGTGGATGCAGTGTCCTCATGGCATTGATCACCGTCGCTACGTCACGGCGTTGGGCAGTAAACACGGAGCTGATGAGCGTCAGGTGATCAGCCCAGGGCTTGTCCACCACGTTTCGAACCAAATAGCCGATCACACGCGCATGCACTCCCACCCACTCACCTGTGGAGTCGCCTCCCGTTCTTGGGGCACACAGCACTTCAGGGATGATCTTTCCCTCCAGATCGTTCCAGGTGTAGACATGCGCATCTTTCTTCCAGACCATGCTACCCCTCCCCTGCCAGGCTGTAGAGAAACGTGAGGTCGGGTTCATCATCAAATTGGCACACTGGTGAGACAGTGATCGATACCTCTGTTGGTTGGCGTGGGGCTAATTTCCCCGGTTTGCCTCGACGCCGTTCGTCCAGGTAGTGTTGAGCCTCGGTATGCATGCGCTGCTGCAAGGCATCTCGCGTATCGGCATCACGCAAGGCATCAAAGTAATGTTGGTAGGCGGCCAGCGTCTCTTCGCTTTTCCATTTCATGTATTCCATGAGACCGCGAAGGCGTCGCTCCAGCTCGGCCGTGTTTTTGCTGGTTTCATAGATGTCCCGGACTTCACGAGTCACATGCCAATGCCTCGCCTGGTGGACATCCGCTTCGATCCCTGCTGCGTGGCAGGCCGGATTCCAATACTGTTCTCGGTAGGCTTTGGGGGTAAGTTGGGTTCCCTGGCTGCTCAAAAACAACGGAAGAGTGGACAGATCTATCTGCTGTTGTTTGGCAAGCAGGAGGTAGGTCTCCAGCGGGTAGCCATAGGGATCGAAGCGAACGCGTTCTTCATCAAAGTAGCGTCGCAGCAGAATCACCGTGTCCTCAGCAAAGCTCATCGTTTTAATCCGCCGACCAGCACTCCCTTTGCTGAAGGCTTTCGCTTTGTTTCGTGTGCCGAGAGCAGCCCAATCTCCTACCATCAGTCCGGTGACTTCCGAGACTCGTGCACCCGTCTCGAAAAGCAGCCAGGTCACGACTTCGTCGCGCAGTCTCGTGTACTTGAGCGGCAGTTTGCGCCCGCCTTTCAGGATATATCCCGGGAGGTTGGGATCATCAATGATCTGGGGCTGCCACTCGTCGTGCTCCAATTTGTAGTACGAATCTGTCAGTCGATGGGTTGGTTTAGGGCGTGGAACTTCGACTCCGCTCTGATCGGGCATCCTGGGTGGCGACTGCTCCTCTTGCTCCAGGTGAGCCAGCGCCGTAGCAATGGTAGCGCTCATAGAGTCCACCAGCGGGTTCGCAAATGAGTACTTCTCTTGCTCCCGCATCACTTGGTAGAACAGTTTCAAGGCCGCCAGAAAAATACGGAGTGTACTGCGTGTCCCAGCGGTGATCGCGACATACTTCCAGCCCTGCTGTTGCGGCAGGAGCTGGCACTGCAACTTTTGGACCAGGTAATCATCGATGGAGCGTCGCACCTGCTGTGGTGGAACATCCCACGTGTGGCCCATCCGCACCTGCCACAAATCCGTGTCGAGCCAGGTGAAGTAGGGCATGAGTGCATACAGATAGGTCTGAGGAGTCTTCGGGCCGAGTCGCGCACATCCCTCTTTCGCAAAGGTCGTGAGGGGGAAGTGTAAGCGATCTTGGGCATCGAAGACGAGAAAGGGGTGCTGATGCTCGGCGCTCTTTGGACGCCGGGCATACCAATACTGAGCCATGTTCCTACAAACTTCCTTCTAGCTACACAAGGTAGCGTAATACCTACCAGTATGTAGCAAAGAAGAGGTTTAGGCAACAGTCAAGGACTATATATTACTAAGGGTATTACTGTATGGCAATCATGTGATCGTCGTCACCGGCATCGCGCGCGGCGGCCACTTCCTGGTACGCGATCCCGCCAATTGCACCAGCCTCTCCGATCCACACAGCCTGCGCCCTGGCCCGCGCACTTACGACGCCAGCAAGTTGCAACTGGTATCGGCTACCGCCGTCATGCCACCCTGGCGAGCCAGACCTACAGAAGGCTTTGACCCGCGCAACATCCCTGCCGGTTGGCAAGACGACGGCGCGACGCTTACCGCGCCCAACGGCCATAAAGTCGTGCGCGGCTTTCGCGCGTACCTCCTCGCTCGCCATTGGAACAGCGAAGACTGGCCGTTGAACGAGGAAGAAGCCGCTGAACCGCTTGAGATCAGCAACCCTGCGCTCGGAGCAGGGACGCGACAGGTGTTCCGTCAGACCGTGCTTGAGTGGACGCAGGAGCGCGGCGTCTTTGAAGCATGGGTCGGCGAAATATTGCTCGCCATGCAGCAGGCAGTAAAGGTACAGAACATCCCCAACTTACAGCATATGCTCACCACTATCGTCAACGCGACCCAGCCGTTTTCCTCGGCAAATCAGGAAGCGCAAGCCTTCCTCAAGGAGATAAACCCATGACCTTCCCCAATCTCTCCCAGACCGTCACCGTTCTTGTTGGGTTCTCACCCATCCTGGCGGTCATCATCCCGTTCCTCTACCAATTGTTAATGAGCAAATTGCCCGCGCAGCAGCGCGCGCTGCTACAAGAGGTTGTGCAGTCAGGAGTGAAAGCGGCCGAATTGTCGAACGCTCCAGGGGACGTAAAAAAGCAAATGGCGACCCAGAGCATCGCAACGCTCTGCAAAAATTTCGGCATCAACGCGAGCGACGGAGCCGTCTCCGCCCTCGTAGAAGCAGCAGTCTACGAAATCCACCAGTTGCAACATCCGTAGGGGCAGCGCTGCCTGTTGTGGGGTGCAGGTGGTTTTTTCGCGGACGAAGCCCGCGAAAAAACCACCTGCACTCCTTCCTGTTAAGCGCTATTGGCACGACTTGTAAATAGCCATATTGCTGCCCTTATAGGTTTCCCTGAGAACACAACATAGTGTATAATCTGTGCGAATACTATATAGGAAAGTGAGATGGGTGCTATGGGTCGCAATATCCAGCCAGATCACGTTCAACAGTTTGAACGCGCTATCGCCACTATTTTTACCTGCCGCAGCGTGATCAAGTATAATGCCGCGCTCAACGAGGAGCAAAAAAATGAACTGTTCGCGGAAATCGACGCGGCGGCGCAATTCCTCCAGGAACGGCTCGTGGCAAATGCCGCCATAGAAGGGCAAACGCCATTGCCACTGCCGCCTCTCTCATTTGGAGAAATCATCTCCATCAGCCAGGCCGGCAGAGGAGGTGCAGATGACAGCGGCGCGGGAGAGACAGACGATCAGTCCCTCTTACAAGGCTTTTATAAGCTCTACAACACGCTCCTCAAAAAGAGAGATGGCAAAGGAGTAGAATTCTTTGTCTCCCGCTATAACGAGGTGATGGAGAAGCTCAACGATGTACAGTTCAAAGTTGAGAAAGACTCCCCAACTTATTTCGGCCACCTCATGATAGACAACGAGATCGATCACGTCAGAGGCTTTGTCACCGATCTCTACTGCATGTTTACCGAGTTCGCTTCCGCTATCTCCGGCATCGTGGAGGGACGCGATATTTACATCGACACCGAAAAAATCTCTTCTACACGACAACAGTCATTGGACAACGAACAACAACAGGACATCTTCGACATTGCGCCTCTTATCAAAGTGCAGCAAACTCTAGCGCAATTCAACCGGCGCAACGGGGTACTGGAAAACCGTGTCGCCGACGCCACCGCTCTCCTGATCTTGCTCGAAGACCATCTCGATCCACACCTGGAGAAGCGCGAAGAAATCGCCAGTCAGATCAAAAATCTGATTACGCTTTTGCACGATCTTTCCCATCTGTTAGCCGATTATGAACAGGCAGCCATGTTGTTGCTCGCACAAGTCGGCTAATGCTGTGGCAGCGCAATGCATCGCGCCGCCACAGCAGACCGATTGATCCATTTTTTTAACTTCATCATTGCGCCCTACAGCAATTTGACGGTCAACGTCACCAGCACCCTTTGTGGGCTGACCGGTATTGTTGAGCCTCCGCTCGTGGCAGAGAAGGTAATGTGCGCGTTGTATGTTCCTGGCAGCGGTAAGAGCTTATTGATAGAAGCCGTGATCGTTCCTCCGTTGGAGCCAGAGTAGCTTGAGAGACTGACCCAGGCTTGATCGACCGAGGCTTTCCAGAATACTGTTTGCGTACAATTGCCAACCTCTGCCACATTAATCGTTTGCGGCCCCGTAATTTCTTGCAGAGTGGTCGCGGCATACGCGAGTCCTGCCGGGCTGATGTGCAGCGTGCAAGGCGCGAGAACGTTGACATTCACCGAGACAAATTGCTGCGAACTCGATCCACCGGAATCGTCGGTCGCACTCACCTGCAACCTGGCAGCATATCTGCCGGTAGAGAGTTGCGCCGCGTTGACGCTGATCACAACCTGCGTACTCTGGTTGGCTTGCAGGATATTCTGCAGCGGCGAAACGCTCAACCAGTTTGCCCCGCTGGGAACGGCTTGCCAGTCGATGGCTGTGCTGCCTGTATCAGTAATCGTCACGATCTGTCCGGCAAGGTCCGGTTGTCCCTGGGTAGCCGTAAAATTCAGGTCAATTGGCGACAACGTGTACGAGGCGGAAGCTGATGTCGTACCTGTCGCTGTACCTGTTGGAGTCAGCTGTTGCCCAGGCACAGAGGAGGAAGAACCGGGCAGAACCGTCAGGCGTACCGTCACCAGTTGCGTGTGCTGCATGGAAGTAAAGGCCACGTAGCTGCTCAACGTTCCTGTTGTCAATCCGCTGCCGTTCACCTGCACTGTCGCCGGAACATTGCTTCCTGGCGCAAGTTGCCCACTGGACGGCGACACATTTAGCCAACTCGCGAAAGAGGTGGCCTGCCAGCGTTCAGATGAAGCACAGCTCCCCGCACTCAACGTTATGGATTGCGCGACCGGTAAAGCCTGACCTGCGGTCACGGTAAAAGCCAGGCTCGCTTTACTGGCTGTGACGCTGCATACAGGGGTATATCCTTCCCCGTTAATAACCTCAATGGTGGTACTGATCGTGTAGCGCGTTGTGACATCCTCAGCCTCGATGGTATGCGTTCCCAGGCTCCAGTCAGGCTCGATCAAAACAGGCACGCTGGCCGCTCCCGACGCGCCGAGCTGCACGAGCGACGAGCCGGTATCGGTTAAGAGCATCTGCTGGATGTCATGTGTAAGAAAGACGCTGGTATGGGCAGAGAAATGGGCGAGGTGCAGCAGCGCCATTTGCCCGCGTTGCACAACGCTGGGAGTGACACTGAGCGAAAGTGAAGCTGACGCAGATGCATTCCTGTGGTGAGAGAAATTCAGTGCCAGCAATACACCATCAACAATCAAGGCGAGGACGGCCATCATCATGAAAAACGCAAGTATTTTATGCAGACGGCTGAAGCCTCGTCTGCGTATTCTGAGGGCGCGCGCGCGCTCCAGCAGGTTGGCTGCTTCTCTTCGCTCAAATGTGTCAGGCGCATCATCCGGTTGCTGAGGCGACTCTGCGGCGTGGGCTGGCTTTGCTTTTTGGGAGCCGCTGCCCGTCGGCAAGCGCCGCTGCCGCAGAGGATCAACTGCCTCAATATCGGCAGCAGGATCATTCCCGCTCGCATCGACAACGTCAAGCGCCAGTTCAGACCAGCTTTCCGGCATCAGATGGCTCAAATCGTCTTCTGGCACTGAAATGTCCGGTTTACCTTTCGCTGGCGGCAGAGACAGCGCGCTGGCGTCATCATAGATAGTGACGTGAAGTGACTGAACAGAGGGCTGCGCCTGTTGAGCAGTTGCGACATAAGCAGGTAGAGCTGGCTCCTGCGGAGAGTACGAAATTCCATCCCGTTGCTGCTGGCGATTTAGCAACAGAGCGCGGCAATCGTCACAAAATATCGAGGTTGCAGAACATGGTTTATCGCAGCACAAACATTTCTTCATAACACTCGCCACACTTCATAAGCAAATAACTTGCAGGTACCTCCAAAAACAACACTACTTTTTTATACGCTCGATGCTCATGAACGGATATTCATCATACAGAGTGTAGCCCATTGGTCACATCGGCAAAAGCAGCGTCTCTCAATGTGGCAGCGCAATTCATTGCGGTGGGCGTTCAGCAAGCGATGATTTGACTTCGATATAGCGAGCAAGAATAAAAACGAGATCGGAGAGGCGGTTGAGGTAGCGCACCACTTCGCGATTCTCGATGACGCCATCATGCAACAATTTGACGGCTTTGCGTTCCGCGCGGCGGATGACGGTGCGCGCGAGATCGAGCGCGGCCCCATCGAAGGTGTCGCCGGGGATAATAAACTTGTTCGGTATCTCTACCTCTTGCTTGAGGGTCTCTTCGACTTTTTCCAACCGCTCGACATGTTCAACGGTCATGCGCAAGCCCATTTTTTCGTAATTTTCGGGCGGCGTTGCCAGCTCGCCCATGAGCAGGTACAATTCCTGCTGAATCTGGTAGATGATGTCCTTTACTTTGGGATCTGTTGTCGCCGCGCGCGCCAGACCAAGCGCAGACGTGGCTTCATCGACCGTGCCGAAGGTATCCGGGCGCGGATCGTACTTGGCGACGCGTTCCGCGCCGATCAGACCAGTATAGCCGGTATCACCGGTTCCAGTTGTCACTTTTGCCATAGCATATGTCCTCTCAATACTTCCCGTTGTTATTTTACAGACTCGTAGCGATAGGCGCGGCTCACGCGCCGCCAATCCAGTTCGCGCCCGCGCACGAGACGTTCTTCATCGATGGGTGTCAGGCAATTCATACTCAGGAAACGCCGCCGCAGGTTCGAGAGATCGATTTGCTCTTCGGGCGGGAAAAACGCGCGATAGAGCAGCGTGGCCTCGGCCAGTGTCAGCGTGCCGTCGCCGGGCGGAGGCTCCCTGAGAACACTGAGCGGGCGCGTCTCCTTGCTCAGCGCACCCTGTTCTTCCCACCAGGGAACATAACGCGGCATACTCATCGCAGCCATGTCGCCCAAATACTGGAGAACGACTTCCGGGCTGCGCTGCACGGATGAGCGCAGCGTGTGCAAAGCTGTTTGCAAACCCGGCAGAGCCTCGGCATCCAGCGCGCGCTGACCTCTTTCGATGTCGGCAACCGGCGTCCAGCTTACGCGCAGGCTGGGAACAGGATGCGCGCTTAAATTTGGGCGCAGTTCGTCGCGGTTCGCGCGCAACAGGACGCAGTGCGTTAACGATATGGCCGCTCCCTGCTCCGAGCTACCCCAGACGTAGACCTGCTGCTCCTGCCATCCGGCCTTCAGTTGGATCAATTGAGCGCCGATGGGCCACATCAACAGCGCTTCGATGGTGCGATCAACTGCGTCGGCTACGGACTCGTTGCCAAGCACGAGGCGCATCGGTGGTCCCCACGGGCCATCGCGCAACAACACCCAGAGCTTCCAGTCCGTGATGGCGAACACAACCACATTGGCGGTGACGATCAAACGCCGTGGCACGCTATCGCGCGCGGGCTGCGCGGAGATAGGCATATTCGGTCGCGGCAAAGTTGTTCCCATACTCGAACCTCAACACAAAGATAGAGAAACCTGACAGTCTATGGTCATTGTACCATGCATTGTACTTCTTCGATGCAAGCAAGCGCAAGCCTTTGCTTTGAGGAAGGGGGAGCGATTTTAGAGAGGCGCAGTGTATTGCGTCTCTCCACAAAAAATACACCTGAAAACCTCCCAGCAAGGAAGATGTTCAGGCGATTATAGCTATATACTCTTTAGCAGAGCGGGATTAGCGCGCGAAGATGAGATGAAGCCCAAGTATAGTCACCGCGCCGGAGATTAAAGATAGCAATTGTATCAGGCGCAGTTTCGCTAATTGTTCGCGCGGATCGATAGCAATAGCTTTCGCGCTGCTCGTTGTTTGTAGATCACGTTGTTTCATCATGGCTCATCTCTCTTTTTTTGGATAGGTTCACGAGAGTCAACTTCGTAGGATGTTTCTTCTCTACCTTTTTATACGTTCGACAATGACAAACGGTTGCATAATACCGGGTGAAACTTCCGTAGACAAAGAGCCTTTGAGAATGGGTGTATAGTAACAGAAGAAGAAGAAGGCAAGCGGCGATTTCTTGATGCTCATCTACTCTTGATTCTATCACACTTATCCGATATAATGACAGAAAACATGCCAATCTATTGATAAAAGAGATATCTGGACAAATCAGTAACCTGTAATTTGATGCCATACGATCCTGTCTCGAACTTCCATTTTCGGTTGACGTATTGCGAAATCCAGGCAGAAGTAGCAGAACACTAGAGAACACGAGGGCCAGGTGACACAAGCACGTAGTAATCAGGACAGTCGTTCCAGACTCGTCCAGGTATTTCGCTATCTTCAGGCGCTTAATCACTTACGAAATCCAGTACAACGGGAGATTGAAGAGCAGACATGGGCAATGTGGCTGCATGATCTGCCAAACCATCCATTCATTCAGCGCGGCAACATCCAGGCGACCAGTAACGGCGACGAGGAAGAGGAAACAGGGCAAGATGAGTTTATCTTAAAAGTGAGACGCCCCAGACTCACTGAAGCACCGGAACCTCCTGAAGAAATTGTACTCTGGCTGCAAAATGGCTGGCAGCAAGCAGACGGCAAAGTTATCGTACAGGATTCTATCGAAACCACGAATAGTAACCAACCACGCGTGATCCGTTTTCGCGATGACGCCGCGAGAATACGTCTCCTACAGGACTGGCAAACGCGCCGTGATGCCTGGGCTAAGCCGGAACAGATTGTTCGTGCTACCTTTGCCGCCTTTGAGAAACTGTACGCGCTGCAAAGTCAACTTGAGCGCGAAGGTGAGCGGTTAGAACTGATGCTTGGCGACGGTTTGCTCACCTGGCGCCCTAAAAATGGCGCACTTATTCATCATCCCGTATTACTTATGCACCTTCAATTGCATTTTAACCCACAAATCCCCGAATTCACGTTGACCGATACTGGCCAGCCAGCCGAGTTCTATACAGCTTTATTGCAAACTATACCAGAGGCTTCTGCATCAGACATTGCTCGCAGCCGAAAAGACTTCGAGCAGGTCGGCTATCACCCATTAGGAGGTGAGGATACCAGAGGTTTTCTGATACGATTCGCGAATCAACTCTCGTCCTCTGGACAATTTATTGAACAAGGACAAAGTATCTCGCAAGCGCCTGCCCTTGCTCCGCGCATCAGCCGCGATCCAGTTATCTTTTTGCGCCCGCGCACACTTGGGATCAGCACGGCGCTTGAAGCTATCCTTGAAATTCTGCCGACTAGCTCCGCGTTGCCATTCGCGCTGACCAGCTTAACAGGTATTGAGGGCATATCCAACACGGCTTCAGATATTTCAACGTCTACACAAGCAATTACCTCTCCCAACGGGGAAGATGAGCAGATACTCTTGAGCAAACCCGCCAACGCGGAGCAGCTTGAAATTGCAAAGATTCTTGAGAGAAAAGGCGCCGTACTGGTACAGGGGCCGCCAGGAACAGGAAAAACGCACACCATTGCCAACCTCATCGGCCACCTGCTCTCCCAGGGGAAAAGCGTCCTGGTCACGAGCGAG
>DATLSW010000026.1:0-24358 GCA_035533955.1 Ktedonobacteraceae bacterium
CGCACCTCGGCCTGGCAGCAGAGAAAGATGCCTTTGGCATTGATGTCCATGTTGAAGCTCCAATCCTGTTCCGTCATATCAACGACGCGCATCATCGATGATACTCCGGCATTGTTCATCGCGATGTCCAGGCCGCCCAGGCGATTCGCCGCGTCTTCCAGACGCGCCGCGATGCCGACGGCGTCCCGCACATCCATTTGACCGGTGTAAATACGCGCTGCGGGGCGTATCTGCCGCGCCTCAAGCGCGACTCTCCCGGCAGACTCGCCGTCCAGGTCGGTAATATACAGATCGGCGCCCTCGCGCACCATCTCCAGGGCAATGGCGCGGCCAATGCCCATGCCAGCGCCAGTAATGAAGCCACGCAGTCCAGCTAATAACATAGTTATCCTCCTATCCCGCTAATCTGTAGGGACGTGGGTTTGCCCCGCCCAAAAATCTCGCATTGTAGATACATGTGTTCACCAGGGCGGGGCAAGCCCGCGCCCCTACAGATTGATTTCGCCTTCATCAAGCGCGACCAACTGCGGTAACAGCGTTTGCAGCCGCAGATAGAGGTCACGATACAGTGCGAACCCGGCTTGATATCGCGCGACATCGACGGCCCGCGGCTGGTAAAGCGGCCCCTGGATGATGAAGCGTTCGATATCATGCCAGGAAGCGAACAGGCCAGCGCCCATGGCTGCCACATAGGCCGTGCCGAGGGCCGAGGTTGCCTCGCCGCCGACCACCTGCAGCGGTTGACCGATGACGCTGGCAGCGATCTGCATCCAGAGGCTGCTGCGACTACCGCCGTCCGCCGCGCAGATACGCCTGATCGGTCGTCCCGCCTCGCGCAATAGCGTGAGGTGATGCATAAAGCCGTAGCACACGGCCTCCAATACAGCGCGGTAGAGGTGCGCCCGCGTGTGATGCAGCATCACGCCCGCGAAGACGCCCCGCGCGCGCGGATCGAAAATGGGCGTCTTCTCGCCCAGAAAGTAAGGCAGGGCGATGATGCCGCCCGACCCGGCAGGGACGATGGCAGCCTCGGCATCGAGCGTCGCCAGCGCCGTGCCGCCTCCAAGTTCCCTGGCGAACCACTTGATCAGCGAGCCACTGGACGCCATGCAGCCGCTGATCAGAGTCATACCTGGGATGTCGTGATAATCGAAGTAGAAATGCGGGTCAGGTTCGCCTCGCTCATCGACATAGAGGATATCACCCGCGCCGCCGAATTTGAGCAAGGTATCGCCACCCTGCGTCAGGCCAGATGCCAGGGCAGCCGCGACGTGATCGGCGCTGCCCGCCACAACCGGAGTCCCGGCGCGCAAGCCCGTCAGAGCGGCGACCTGCTCGCTGACACTACCGGCAGCATCAGTCGGCTTGCGCACCGGCGGCAGAATCTCCGCTGCGATGCCCGCGCGCCGCACATACGGCTCGTGCCAATGATGCGCGCGCACATCGTAGAGGCCGCTTTCCGCCGCCCAGTTTTCTTCAAGCGAGAACTGCCCGGTCAGACGATAGACGATGTAATCATAAGAGCCGCAGAGATGAGCGGCGCTGGCTACTATGTCTGGCTCGTGGCGCGCCAGCCAGCGCCAGCGCGGGTCGATGTTCTGCTGATTCGGCACGCCGCCAGTGATGGCAAAGAACTCCTGCACGTCAACGCCAGCGCGCAGTTGCTCGACCTCGGCGCTGGAGCGCGCGTCGTTCTGCTGGATGCTGCGCCGCAGCGGCCTGCCCGACGAGTCGAGCAACACCATCGCGGGAACCATGCCGGAGACGCCCAC
Organism: Ktedonobacteraceae bacterium; assembly: GCA_035533955.1. Classification (GTDB taxonomy): domain Bacteria; phylum Chloroflexota; class Ktedonobacteria; order Ktedonobacterales; family Ktedonobacteraceae; genus CADDZH01. Next base: position 1,773 of record DATLSW010000026.1, read on the forward strand.
GGCGGCGATTTTCGCCGCCGGAACGTTGAGCAACAATTCTCTGATAGTCTCGACGGTCGTGGCCCACCACTGCTCCGCTTCCTCTTCGGCCCAGCCGGGATGAGGCGAGAGCAGTTCGTGAGGCCGCTCCGCCTGCGCCACAATGCCGCGCTCGCGTTCTAGAGCGACGGCTTTGAGGCCGGTCGTGCCAACATCGATACCGAGAACATACGTCGCGCTCATTGCTCATGCCTCGCTTTGTTCGCGCGCCGCCTGCACCTCTTCCATAAAGCGGCGGACGCGCCCCGGATCGACCGGATTCCAGGTATAGCCGTCATGTTTGAGGCCCGTGCCGACGATAACGCCGTCAGCAACCGCCAGCGTGGCGCGCACGGTCTCGATCTTCACGCCCGTATTCGCCAGCACGGGTGTCGCGGGTACGGCTTCTTTCGCCTCGCAGATATGCGAGAGATCGGCTTCGGCTCCCGCCATGGCGCCGGAAATGAGGATAGCATCGGCCAGCGACGAGACGACGACACTGCGCGCAACGGCTCCAATGGGCCGTTCAGCAACAGGGCGGGCAAATTCCGGCTCGATGTTGAAGAACAACTTGACGGTATCGGCCCCAATCTGGCGGCGGTAATCCAGGGCGGCGGCGGCATCGGTCTGCCAGAGGCCCATATCGCTGTCGTAAACGCCCGTGAAGACTTCGCGCACAAAGCTGGCCCTGACCGCCCGCGCCACGGCCAGCGCCGCCAGCGGGTCCCACAGCAGGTCAACGCCATAGGGCAGAACGATATGCGGGCGCAATTCGCCGATCACTGCCGCCATCGCAGCGATAGGCGCGCGATCGGTATGAAAAGGATACGGGCGATCACCTTCATTGCAGAAAAGCAGGCCATCAACGCCGCCTTCTTGCAGAATATCGAGATCGCGGCGCAGCGCATCCACAATAGCCGCCATGCCGCTCTGACTGTCGTAGAGTGGGCGTCCCGGCAGCGGCAGCAAGTGCATCATGGCGATAACGGGCCTGGAACGTCCAAAAAGCTGTTCGAGAACGGCGCTCTGATCGTGATTGACGTCGGACGTAGTGGACATGAACAGATTCTCCCAGCATTGGTAAAACAAACATAGCCAGAGTAATTATATCCCGTAATGATCACTGCCATAGGCGCGCATAAGCGGGCGCGTTTCCCAGGGCGACGGCAAGAGTCGCCCTGAGACTCCGCTCCCGGCTTACATCAGCGCCTATGAGGATCACTCGCACCGAGATCAACTATTCAGGCGGAATCTCCTGGAAGGCCGCCTTGAGTTCGATACCCTGCCGCGCGCGCACGAGGCGCACTAGCAGGTAATAGATGATGCCCAGTATCGGCACGGCAAACGCCTCGACCATCGAGATAGGCTTGACCTGTCCAAACGCTGTCGTCGTGAACGCCACGTACAGCACGAAGGCCCAACTCAACACCATCACAACGCCAACAATGGTGATCCAGGGAATACCCGCGATCTTCGCGCGCACCATCGAGGGAGCGGACGCGAACAGGCTGGGGCGCGTAAAGGGCATAACGATAGCCGCCACCCCAACCACGATGAACGCGACCGCCATCACCGCGATGACATTGATCAGCAGCGCACTCAAGCCCTGATAAATGTTCAGGTAATTGAGAATCTCGATCCAGACCGCGACGACGATGGTGGCGATGAGCGGCGTGTGCAAGCGCTCGTTGACCTCGGCCACGCGCGACGGAGCCAGGCGATCAAACGACCAGGCGAACAGGTTGCGCGTCGCGATCAAGAAGCCTGTCGGCGTCCACCACAGCACGGAGAAGACGAAACAGGCGGCAACGAAGATTTGCAGGAACGCCGGGATCGACAGGAATTTCACCAGAGACGGCAGGTAAGGCGCGAAGCCGAGCGGCGAGTTCGCGGTGTTGAAGCCCAGGTAGACGATAGAACCGAAGTTGGAGACGCCGTAGGTGTTGTAGACCAGAGCCGTCGCCAGCACGTACAGTACGGCGCTGATGACGAGCGCGCCGATAATCGAGGTGATGGCAGTGCGGCGCACGTTTTTGATCTCGCCGGCAAAGTAGCCCGTCCACTGAAAGCCGGTGAAGACCTGGAAGGCGTAGATCATGGCGAAGATCGTACCCGCCCAGTCGATGCCGTTGCCGGCTGAGAAGCCAGCCTTTGACGCCGCGTTCGTTACCTGGGCGATGGTCAGGCCACTTTGCGCGTGGAAGTTGGTCACGAACGCGCTGTGTGGCGTGACTGCGAGACCGACCAGCCAGACCACCATCCCCAACCAGACGACGAGGAAGGTAATCGCCATGTAGCGAGCGACGCGCTTTGTCCCTAACACCATCAGCGAGCCAAAAATGATGGTCAACGCGGTGGCAATGAGGAACTGATCGAGCAGCGAGGGACTCCACGAAAAGCCCGCGACGTAGGCCAGGCCGGGTAAGAGCAGCGTCAGCATGGTGGTGAAGTTGAAGGAAACCCAGGTCGTGAAAACGAAGGTCAGGGAAAGATTAGCGAAGAAGCCCAGACCCGGCCCCAGGATACGGCTGACCCACACGTAATCGCCGCCTGAACGCGGCATGGCGACCGTGAAGTAAAGGTAGACCATGCCGAAACAGAGAACTAAGGGAATAGAGAACAAGAACGACACAAGAATATTAGCGTTCGGCCAGAAGGTCGGCGCGAACGAGAGCATCTGCGTGATGCCCACCGGTATAAGCACCGCCGAGAAGACAAGGTTGAAGGCATCAAACGGCGAGAGTTCGCGCACCAGCCCCGTCGCGTTGCGCATAAACACCCGCGGAGAGCCAGATTCACGCGCCGATGAATCGCTGATCGAAGACATGTTGTCCTCCTTTGGATAAATCCGTGGATAAAACTCGCATCCATGTAGGATGCCGCGTTATGAAAACGTCACTCTTTCATTTTTGTTATGCTTGCGCTATCGCCTCCTTCCAGTAACGCGCGGATGCGCGCAGGTCTTGCAACACACCGGCATCGCCCGCCTCGAAGGGATGGATCGGTTCCAGGAACAGATACACGTCGCTCCCGGCAGGCCATTGCTGAATGGCCGCGATCACCTCAGCAGGACGGATCAGACCCTGGCTGTTGTATGCCTCGGTGAACGGCCAGTGATGATCGCTGCCGCGATCGGTCTGTTGCAGGTGAACGACGGGTGAGTGAGGCCAGGGCTGAGCGAGCCACGCCTGGTAATCATCACTGCTTGTGCCGGTGCGCAGGGCGCAGGGATGGCCCACGTCCAGGCAAAGAACAAGCGGCACGCCATCGCTAGTCGTCAGACCAGCAAGCGCCTGCGCTTCCTCGATGCTGTGTCCATATTCGCGCTCGACGGCCATGTTCTCGAAGAGAAGGCAACGCAAACCTTTGTCGGCGGCATAGCGCGTCAGATAATTTAACCGCCGCGTCATCTCCGCGAGAAGAGCCGACTTACGCTCAGCGTTGGCGGCATCGCGCACGCTGAACGCGCCGATGTGGCCGCCCATACCCCAGGCTCCCAACCGCGCTGTGAAGTCAATGGCGCGCTCGTACCAGCGCAGCGCGGCGGCGCGCATCTGCTCGCTCGGATGCAACAACTGGCTCCAGGAATAGGCCGCCAATCCCGTAAATGTACTGTGCAATAGCACGCCTCGCTCAGCCGCCAGCGCCCGTGTCTCGTCGGCGTAGGCGACAAGCGCTTCAGAGTCAAGCAATGGATCAACCAGGTCAAGGCTGAACTGGCAACAGTCAAGCTCCAGGTCTTGCCTGACGATGTCCAGCCACTGCTCCGGTTCGGGCCAGCGTTTGACCGCGAAACAAGTATTGATGCCGAGATGCAGACGCGGCATAAGCGATTCCTTTCCTGGAACGATAACGCTATGTAACAAAATAGTTGGGTAATACCGCTGTGGCGGCATTATCCGCTCACCATCTGATATCCCTTCAGCTTGCCTTTATTTAAGATCACCAGCGCGCCGTGCAGGACGCCTTCGCCAAAGTCGCTGCCAGGATTAATACAAACCGTGCGCCCGATCTTGCAGGAGGCATGAGCTTCGTGGACGTGTCCATGCAGTCCCACGAGCGGCTGGTAACGTTCGATGGCGGCGCGCACCGCCGTTGAGCCGACAGGAGTGAAGCGCGTCTGGCCGAGGCTGGTCTGGACTTTCAGCGCGGCGTCAAGTTCGGGCGCATCGTCCAGGCCGCTCTGGTATGGCGGAACATGCAGGTTCATCACCAGCGACTCAGGCCGTTGCACCTGAACCATCAGGCTGTCGATACGCAGCCCAAGCTGCTCTTCGCTCAATTCGCGCGGCGTGTGCCAGGGCGTCGGATTCGACCAGCCGCAGCTAATCATCTCGCTGTAATCGTCAAGCGCCACAACGCCACTTTCAGGATCGCGCACCACGCGCGCGCCGTGCCGCGCCTCCAATACCGCGGGCGGATCGTCGTTGCCACCCATGATATAGCAGCGCACGCCCGTACCTGCCAGCCGCTCGTCCGCCAGGGCGACCCACGCGCTCAGCCGTTCTTTCATCAATCGCTCAAACAATGGCTCCAGCGCGCCTGACATTTGCAGTTCTTGCTGCTCGCCGCGCTGGCAGCGATAGGCATACAGCCCCTTATCGCCCATGCGCTTTTCAAACGCCTGCAATTCCGCGCCAGCGCGCAATTCTACCTGGCGACCGTGTTCTTCCGTTACAAACACACCTGGGCGCGCTTCTTCCAGGAAAACAATGGCCTTGCCCAGGATATCGCCGCCCATCACCAGCACGTTGGCGTTATAGAATTTCGCCGCGTTCAAAAACTTGCGAAAGCAGCGTTCAGAGCCGTGGACGTCGCTCGCGTAGTAGATGGTCGTTGCCATGATTGCTCCAAAGATATCAGGATACGGGCGCTGTCTCATCCAATGGATGAACGTCTTTTCTGGCCGTCTCTTTTTCCAACCTGATGATCTCCATACCGCACTCGCTCAGTTGCATTACCATTGCCTCCGGGGCCGCGTCGTCGGTGATCAGCGTCGTCACCAGGGCGGCGGGCGCAACGACGGAGGGCGCGCGAAAGCCGAGTTTGCTGTGATCGGCCAGCACAATCACCTTGCGCGCGCGCTCGATCATCTGACGGTGCAGAGACGCCGACTCGTAATCCAGTTCCGTCACGCCAACCACCGGATCGATGCCTGCCGCGCCGAGAACACAAACGTCGGCATAGAAACGCTGCAACGTGGCCTCGGCAATCGAGCCGGTCATGGTCAGCTCATTGGCATGCAGCTTGCCGCCGACCACAATTACATTGATATTGCGCGAACAGAGCAGGCTCGCGTGAGAAAGTGAGGCGGTGATCACCAACAGGTGCGGATGCGGCGGCAAGTACTGAGCGAACTGCGAGGTGGTCGTGCCTTCGCCCAGAAAGAGGGTCTGGCCGGGCTCGATTAACTGCGCGGCGCGCGCGCCGATCAGGCGCTTCTGAGCGGAGAATTGCAACGCGCGGCTGTTGAAGCCCAGTTCCACACTCTTCGTGATCTGCGCGGTGGCCCCACCGTAAGTTTGGCGCAAGAAGCCGTCTTGTTCAAGGCGTTTGATGTCGCGGCGGATGGTCATTTCCGAGACGCCCAACTCATCAGCCAGCGCCTGCGTCTCGACCGATTGGTGTTCGGCCACGCGCTCCAAAATGAGCTTTCTGCGTTCGCTTGCCAGCATATGAACAACTCCAGGCCATTAAAATAACAAGAACAAACAACTTTTCACAAGAAATATTGACGAACGATGATTCTTACTGTATACTGTAGCTAATAATCCTGTTCCTGTCAAGCCCTGAATCTACAGGTAAAGGAGTACCACATGGCAGAACATTCCTCATCTTCGGTCTTTGTACGGCAGTCTTCTGGTCTGGTGCGCGAAGCCTCGACGCTCGACGCCCTTATCTTCAATGCCGTCTTTTCCGCTCCCGTTGGCGCAACACTGGCCTTCGGGGTATTTTACGCGCTTGGCACATCCCCCGGCGCGGATATCATACTGGCGCTGGTCATCGCCTTCCTGGTCAACATCCCCGTCTGCATTATGATGTCAATGATGGCGTCTGCGATGCCGCGCGTGGGCGGCGATTACGTGTGGATCAGCCGTATCCTGCACCCGGCGGTGGCCGTCTACAGCAACTTCTCCGCGGCTATCTCGGCACTGATCGGCGCGGCATTCTGGGCGCGTTCGTTCGCTGTCCTGGCCGTCGGCCCCACGCTGGCAGTCCTGGGGGCCGTCTTTAACAACAGTACGCTGATCAATGCTGGCAACACCGTCAGCGGCACAAACGCTGCTGGAGAATGGTGGACGTTCGGGCTGGGCCTGCTATTGATCATTGTGCTGGCGCTGGCAATGTCTGCGGGAACAAAAACGGTTTTCCGCTTGCAAAACGTGTGCTGGATTATCGCCAGCATCGGCACGTTCCTGGCCTTCGCGTCGCTGCTGATCGCCTCGAACCAGAGTTTTATCGCGAACTTCAACAGCTTCGCGCATCCCTTCACCCACGCCGCGAACTCGTTCCAGGCCATTCAGAATTCCGCGGCCAAATCCGGTTTCACCTTCACCGGCGCGCATCCCTTCAGCGCAACACTGCCGGTGGTGGCGATCATCATGACCTTCATGATGTGGAACTGGTGGTCGGTCTATATCGCCGGAGAACTGAAATCCGCCGGGAATCTGCGGCGCCAGTTGTCGATTATGATCGGCGCGCTGGTGTGGGATTCGCTCTTCATGATCGTCGGCGTGCTGCTACTCTACCATGCCGCCGGTGAGAAATTCATCGCCGATATCAACTACCTGACGGGAACAACCGCTTACACGTTGCCAGTGCAGCCATACTACAACCTGATGGCGAGCATCGCCGCGAACAGCCCGGTTTTCGCTGTCCTCATTGCCATCAGTTTCCTGTTCTGGAACCTGCCCGCCATGTTCCCCAACACCTTCATGCCGGTGCGCACGATCTTCGCGTGGTCGTTTGATCGCATCCTGCCTGGCAGGCTCTCCGACGTGAACGAGCGCACGCACACGCCTATTCCGGCCATCATCACGGCCTCGATCATCGTTCTCGCCATCCTGGTATGGTCGGTTCTCACGACCTCGTTCTTCACGCTGCTCTCGATGGGCGTGCTGGCCGGGGTGGTGACGATTCTAACGGTGAGCGTGGCGGCCATCTGCTTTCCGTTCCGCCGCCCGGAACTCTACAAGAACTCGCCGGCCAATATCTCTATTCTGGGGATTCCCGTGCTGATCATTGTGGCAGTTCTCTCTATGGCCGTCATCATTGGGCTGGCTTACGTGGTACTGACCTATCCCCAGTTAGGCATCGTACCCTGGCAGGGCTTCCTCTTCATGGGGTCGCTGGTCGTAGTCGGCTTGCTGATCTACTTCATCGCGCGCACCGTGCGCAAATCGCAGGGTGTCAATCTCGACCTGATCTATCGCGAATTGCCGCCAGAATAAGCGTCAAGATAAGGCGATGGAATACGTGGGCCGCGCACGACGCGGCCAGGGCGACAGCAAGGGTCTCCTCTACCGGTGTCGAGGATAGGGGAGACTCTTGTTGTCGCCCGATAGAAGAGTGACCTATTTGACAGTCAAGCGTAACGATTGATACAATGAGGGCAGACAATGATGTGATCCATCTACAAAGAGCATACAACTATGGCCGATACTAGCATCGAATATCACGAACCGAGACGCCGCCGCCGGGCGTTCCAGCGCATTCTCGGCTTGCCGGTTTTGTATAAAGTCCTATTTGCCAATAGCGTGATCATTTTCATCGGCGCGACAGGCGGTACATGGCTGGCTTCTAATCTGCACAATAACCAGCAAAACGTCGCCACGCCTGCTTCACTGGTACTCTTTATCATCGCCGGCTTGCTTGTCAGTGTCGTTATCAACTTTTTAGTTCTCCAGATCGCCTTTCGCCCGCTCATTGACCTGGGCAAGGTTATGCGACGCGTCCAGGCGGGAGAACACGCGCTGCGCGCCCCACTCAGTGGACTTGATCCCGAAGCCGACCAGCTTGCCAGCACGTTTAATACGATGCTGGAAGCGATTGACAACGCGACTCGCTTTCGCGCCAGCCAGATTATTAACGCCCAGGAGCAAGAGCGCAAACGTATTGCCCGCGAGCTGCACGATGAAACCAGCCAATTGCTCACATCGCTGCTGATCAGTCTGGCCGTCCTCGATGAGTCGGTGACGACACAGGAAGCCCACGAGCGCGTCGCGGAGACGCGCAAATTAGCGCATCAGACGCTGCGGGCAATTCGCAATCTGAGCATCGACCTGCGGCCAAGCGCGCTGGACGATCTGGGCTTGCTCCCGGCCATGCGCTGGTATATCAAAGAGTACCAGCAAAAATGTGGGATAGCCGTGGACTTGAGGACGAGCGGTTTCAAGGCTCGTCTGCCCACGGAAGTTGAAACGGCTCTCTATCGTATCATGCAGGAGGCGCTGACCAATACTGCCCGCCACTCAAAAGCGCACAAGGTCACGGTCACGATGAAAGAAGATAGCCAGGCGATCCATGTGCTGATTCGTGATGACGGCGAGGGCTTCAACGTTGACTCAGTAATGAAAAATCCCTACCAGGATCGCGGCCTGGGACTGGTCGGCATGAATGAACGCGCCGTGTTGCTTAACGGCACATTGAACATCACATCAGAAATTGGGCGCGGCACAACTATTAAGGTGGATATTCCCTTTCGGGCCATGGAAACAAGCGAGAGCGCGCAAGAAGAAGACGCTTTCGTAGAATAACAGGAAGCATAGACGAGGTGTTGTATGGGTACGAGGATACGCATTTTGCTGGCTGATGATCATACGATTTTACGGGCCGGATTGCGGATGATGTTGAATGCACAGCCAGATATGGAAGTGATTGGCGAGGCTCAGGACGGCAAACAGGCCATCAACGCAACCATGCACCTGCAGCCGGATATCGTGCTGATGGATATTACGATGCCGGATATGGGCGGCATCGAAGCCACGCGGCAAATAAAAAAGATTGCGCCAGAAGTCAAGGTGCTGGTATTGACTATGCACGAGAATGACGAGTATGTCTTCCAGGCGCTGCGGGCAGGAGCCTCTGGCTATATTCTCAAAGAAGCCGCCGACACGGAACTGATCACCGCGCTGCATGTACTGCGAAGCGGGCAATTTTATCTCTCACCGAGCGCGCAATCTGTCATTGTCGGCGATTATCTGCAACGGGTACACACAGGCGAGGAGAAAGATAGTTATAACAACTTGACGGAGCGCGAAAAGGAAATCCTGAAGCTCGTTGCCGAGGGCTATACCAACAATCAGATTGCTGAACGCCTCGTCATCAGCCCCAAGACAGTCGATACCCACCGGACGCACGTTATGGACAAGCTCAATTTGCATAGCCGCGCCGAACTGGTCAAATATGCGATGCGGCGCGGCCTCCTCGAAGATTGAGCGCCGGACGAATTTTTTAGCTCTCGCCCTCAACAAAGTCCAGACCATTTTCGGTTTCTTCGGCAAAATATTCGTCGCTGTAGAAACCGACATCCTTCCCCACGTAAACGCTCACGAGAAAATCTTCCCGCGGCATATCCGCTGAAAGGACGAGATCTTCATCGATCTGCTCGATCAGTTTCGTTAAATCGGCCTCGGCAAGCTCGCGCTCTAGAATAAGAGTTCCGTGGACTGCCGTGTTGGTGAAGTGAATATCGACGGTGCCAAGTCGATTGCTACTTTGCAGGTTGCTGCCTTGCATGATATAGTATCCCTCAGAATAAGGGGTACGAAAGTGCCGTTCAAAGCGAATATCTTCCATAATGGCGGTTGCTTGTATGCAGCGCAACAACTGGCGCTGCATCCTCCTTTCTCAATTTCACGAGGCTCCACTTGTTATCGAAAAAAAATAAGAGCATCGATATTTCTAGACAGCCTCGCATACATCTTTCGCGCATAGTATACCATACTCTATCCGATGGTGTAGCTGCGCAATTCATCAGGCCAGTCAACCGTGACGGAATTGCAGGGCGCGATCAATCGGCCCTTACGGGCGCAATAAACCGCGCGGCTACACAACCCTGTTGTGAGCGCGTATCGCGACTACAAGCATTATGCCAGGAATTGGAAGGATGAGCGCATCAACGAGAAGACGAGTTGTTCTTCTTGATTGTAAGTCGTCTGCGGAGCCAATTGAATGATCATCACAAGGCTACCGCCATGAGCAGCCGCCAGCAACGTTTCGGTGTAGCTGGCCCCATTGATCAGGACATTGCCCTTCAACTGCTGCCAGGATGTGCCGCCAAATGCTAAAGTCGGCTGATTGGTCTGCAGATTGGTCATGCCAGCTTTGCTGGCTTGCTGCTGGAGATATTGGCCCACATTGCTCGCGTTGCCTGCTGTGAGGACGACGAACTGGTCGGTATGGCTGGTATCATAGAATGAAACCGTAGTTTTGCCGCTATCCACGGCTGTGACCCAACCATTGGGATATTGCACCGAGAAGCCCAGTTGGGAATTGCTGTATGTTTGCTGCGGCTGCGTGATGCTGGCAACACTGAAGGGTCGCTTCACCATAACAAATGCGACCGCGCCTGCAATAACCAACACTACCAGCACTACCAGCGTCACGACGAGCAGCCTCTTGCTCTGGCCGCGTTTTGAGCGAGACGGCGCGACTGGCGGTGTGGCAACCTGGCCCGCTAACCCTGGCTGCGATGTGGCCTGGGTAGCCATGCTCTGCTGCCGCACTGAACGTTCTGACGCGGCTTGAGCAACAGGGGGAAAGGGAGATACACGGGCTTCATCCGCGAACAAATTTCGCTGCGGCGCGCCCGCCCGCGGTTGGGAAAAGCCCTCGACAGAGGGCCAGGGGGTCTGCCGCGCCAGTGATGGTGTAGCAAGCGGCACAGTATCAAGATACTCCACTTCGTCAACATGGGCATCCTGCGCTGGACGCGCGGTATGGCTGTTACGCAGCGGTGTTATCCCTGGCATACTGGCGGACAGCGGTCTCGTCGGCAGGGACTCCATGCCATCATCAACCTCAGCGCTTGCTTCTGCGCGATCTCGTGAAGGCGCGTCAGTATCAGCCTCCGTGGCATCCCATACTTTCACCTGTAACGGGCGACCAGGCGTATTGCCGCGTTGCGTCGGCGGAACCGGCTCCGGCAGTGGGAAATCAACTTGCGCTGAACCGCGCGTCCGTTGCTCAGGCTTCTCTTTGCTGCTGCTCAAAGAATGAGTATCAAGCTGGCTGATCCACGACGGGGGATTATCTTGTGTCGTGCGTCCTGCCCCACGAAATGGCGGCTGTTGCGCTATTTGTTCGCGTACAACCGCTCTGGAAGTATTGCCCTGAGCAGTGTTAGCAGGAGATGAAGTGATGGATTTTGAACTGAACGGATGCGAAGGAACAAGCATCCCACATTTTGTACAATATCGCGCATCATCGCCCGGTAATGGTGTCCCACAATAGGTGCAAAGTGTCGCCACAAACGTTCTCCTGCTCTATTTTATATTTCTCTGATCATCATAACGTATTAGAGGATAGCGTTGTTACAACGGTATCCAAAAATACTTTTTTTCGTCAAGGTATTGTATTGTTACCAGTACTCATAGCCCATATTAGCGCAGATCCAATAACGCTTCTCGTTCAGAGGAAGCGGCAAAAACCTGCTGGCTTTTGACGATTTCGACGAGCTTTTTTCGCCCCTTTGGGCTGCCAATCATCAACACTCCCACGAGCTTATTTTCGCGGAAAAAGAGCTTGCGATAGTTCTCGTTGTTCTTCTCGCCCGGTTCGCGCTTCGCGATGGCTTGCAATTCAGGATTATTCGATTCAGCCGTGCCAACCACCGCGATATTAACGTTAAACAAGGGGCTGGTATAGGTCGGGACATCCAGATACGGTTGGCGGCCACCGGCCATGTTGACCGCGGCAATACGCCCATGCGTCATCGCGTTATCCCACGTTCCCATCGTATGGTGTGCTTTAACAGTGAGATCGTAGAATTCTGCCACGTCGCCCGCCGCGTAGACGCCCGGCACGTTCGTTTCCAGGTATTCATTGACGACGACGCCCTGATGGGTTTTCACAGGAGTCCGCGCGAGAAATTGCGTGTTCAGCGTAATGCCCAGGCCCACGCCGATGACATCGGCCTGAATTTCGCGCCCATTCTTCGTCTTGACATATGCAGGGACACCATTTTGCGACACAACGGCTGCGATTTGATCGCCATGAACAATCTCGACGTCAAACTTTTTAGCGATGTTATCAACAACCTCGCCCCCGTCTGGATCGAGGCTACTGCGCAGCCAGTACGGGCCGCGCATAAGCCAGGTCGTGTGAAGTTTGCGCATCGCGAAACCATCGCATAGCTCGTAGGAGATGAAGCTACCGCCATAAGCCACGGCAGTACGCGACTCCTGCATACGCGCGATGATTGTTTTGGTATCGTCCAGCGTGACAAAGTTATAAATATGCTTACAATCTTGCGCTCCAGGCACGCGCAGAGGGTTGGCCCAACCGCCGCTTGCCACCAACAGGGCATCATAGGGCAAAGATTCGCCCTTGTCAGTGACAACAACCTGCTCATCAGTGCTGACCTCGGTCACGAACGTTTCCGTCATCAGTTGCAGATTGCGCTGTTCGTGCCACGCGAAGTCGCGGATCATGACCTTTTGCTCGGCCAGAACCCCTTGCAAAAAGCGTGGCAACGATACGCGGTTATACAATGGATAAGGTTCGTTGGTGATCAATCGAATACTGCAATTTGGGTCATTTTTGCGCAGGTTATCAGCGGCCGTCGTGCCTGCAATCCCGTTCCCGATAATCACATAGCGTCTATCGTGTATCGCCAATGGCTCTAATCTCCTTGCTAGCAAAATTTGTGCCGTCTCACCGTCAGCAAGCGGCACAACGGAATAAAGTACGAGGCGATTATAGCACCTGGCTTGACTCTTGTCACCTGGTTTTATTGCCGTCTCCCAGATTCTAGACGCTTTGGGGTAAGTCACGAGAGGAATAATAGGTCTCGAGCGCCTGGAGCAGTTCATGGAAGGCGCGGACGAGGTGGCCGTTGCGCAGCCGGTAATAGACGACCGTTCCCTCTTTACGACTACTGACGATATGGAGTTTCAGCAGTTTGTGCAGATGCTCTGAGGTAGTCGAGGGAGCCAACCCTAACCGATTAGCAATCTCTCCCGCGCGCAGTTCATAGCCATCTGGAGAGTTCTGCCCATCAGGCGGAATCAGCAATTCGAGAATGAAACGCCGACGAGAGTCGCAGGTAGCGTCTAAAAACTGACTGATAAAGCGATCTATCTGAGGAGGCCGCGGATGAACACTTTTCCTCGGCGTGGAAACGTCCTTGTTGCTCGCCATAATAATGTACTCCTTGTTCTCTATATCCGACCATTATTGAGGATACAGCATTGCTTTCTCTAGTCACGAGCGAGTCACACTCTGCGTTTCACCATAAACCAGGCTAAACTAGAAGGCGTTCAATCTGATTGAGCAGGTCCGTTAACTCGAATGGCTTCTTTAAGAGCGGAAGCCGACGCGCTTTGACTTCTTTGTAAACAGCCTGGGCAGTTATTAGCAGCGCGGGGAGATTTTCCAGAGTTTTGATCGCGTGAATAGTATCATAGAGTGTGATACCATTCATATCAGGAAGATCGTAATCTAAAATCAGCAAATTGGGTTTTAGAGTGCGTACCATCGTCAGCGCTTCGAAGCCATGAGAAGCCAATACAGCCTGATAGGGTGTTTCTTTCTGTATTGCCTGGAGAAGAAATTCCCCAATGCTTTCATCATCCTCAACGATTATAATCGTTTTTACCTCCGCGTGGTCTTCGTCGTGGGCTGAATTGTTCATAGCCATCTCGTACTATGCTCCTTATTTCGGATATGACCGAAAAATATTTCTTATAATACGTTCTGGTTGGGAAAAAAGTGTCAAATTGCGGTATAGCCATGCATAGGGCGGGGCAAGCACACACACCTACGGATTTCGGCCATGTTCCCCCGAAAGGACGGAGAGCCTCACCCAATACACCTCTTGCTAAATAGGTTCGGGCGATCCCTCATTCGCAGCTCGAGTGGATTGCAGACGATGCTGGAGAGCCTGTTCGATGCAGCGTAACAAGTCTTCAACATCGAACGGTTTTGGGAGCAATTCCAGACCACGCGCGCGTATGGCTGATTCCATCTCTGGTGTCGGCGTGATGGCAGTGATAATGATAGCTGGAATGTGTTCAAATACTTTAAGGCCGTGCAAGCGGTCATACAGGTGGAGCGCCGTCATGGCAGGAAGCTGGAAGTCGAAAATAAAGAGAACTGGCTGGATCGCTGCGAGTTCCTCAACTCGCTCGAGGGTTTCATCACCATCGGCTATCGACAGTACCCGATAAGAGGTCTCTGTGTTGATGAGTACGTCGAGAAAATCACGGGTATCTTCATAATCTTCTACCACCAGAATGGTTCTCTGATGCGCATCAGGTGCCGTCAACAACGCAATCACCTTCACTTTCTTACTGTTTTGAAAAGAATCACCTTATTCCTCTCCGGCTCAGGTAGGGAGTGACACACTCTCTCGCTCCAACCCCTATCCGCTAGCATGTACCATTATAGCATAATCTCATATAGATGAGAAGGCACGGAGAACCACCAGGACGAAGTGTTCTTTGTCTCTTTTCCTGGAGGTAAAACGTGCTATACTGAGATACGTAGTTAGGATGTATGGTGCGCCACAGTCAGGAAATAGCTATGACTTTTTCTCAGAAAAACAATCTAACGGAGGTAAAAATAATCCTGGTTGTTGAAGATGATAACGACATTGGGGAGTTCCTTGTCAAGGCAATCCAGCTAGAGACGCCCTATCAGGTGAAATTGGCCTCTCGTGGCCTCGAGGCGCTGAGGTTGATCCAGATTTTGAAACCTCACTTGCTCATCCTGGATTACACTCTCCCTGATATGAATGGCCTCGAACTCTATGATAAAGTCCATACCGCTGAAGAATTCGCCCATGTTCCCGCGCTGATGATCAGCGCCTATGCTCCGCAAATAGAACTAAGACAGCGCCATCTCCCGTTGCTAAAAAAACCGTTCGAACTCGGTGTTTTGCTCAAACAAATCCAAAGGCTCCTCGTATAACTGGTTTCCCTGCGCCGCAACTAAAGATATCTTCATCGCGCCAGAATCGGCTCAGCGCGCGCGACAAATCGTCCAGCTACAGGGTTCCATCGGCTTTGATCAGATTTGTGTGATCTCGGCCATATTTTGCCTGGTAAATGAACCGAGGAAGTTAAGAAAGCTGAGAATCTGCTTGATAGCAGTTTAAAAAATCCGCACCAATCACCATGCAATGTTAGTTTCTACTGAGAGTTGTCTATAGCAGAGCTTACACTCTCCAAAAAGCCTTGTGCTTTGTCTGGAAGATCGGTACTGTTGCAGTAGGAAGTATCACGAAAGGAATGGTTTTATGATGCAAGTACAGGAAATGACAAAAATACGAGGACTAGAAACAACAGATGCAGCCTTAGCCCGGCAGGCGCTTGGTGGAGATAATGCTGCCTTTGAGCGATTAGTGCAACGCTATACTACGCCCCTACTTAGCTTTATCTACCGTTTTCTCGGCGATCATGATCTGGCTCTGGACGTGTTACAGCATGTCTTTATCCAGTTGTATACATTATTGCCGACTTTGCGTACCGATAAACCTTTGAAATCCTGGTTATTCCAGGTAGCGCATAATCGCTGCCTGGACGAAGTACGACGCAAGCGCGCGATCCCGTTTTCGCAGTTGGAACAAGGAAGCGATGACGATGAAATATCACTTTTGACAGCTATCCCCGATTCACGTCCTCTGCCGGAAGAGATGGCTGAACGCAGCGATCTGCGGCGATCCGTCCTACAAGCCATCGATACGCTTCCCCCAAAGTATCGTTCTGTTGTGATGTTGCGCTATACCCGTGAACTCAGCTTCATGGAGATTGGGCAAACTCTGCACATGCCAGAAGCGACGGCGAAGACCTATTTCCAGCGCGCAAAAGTTCAACTACGTGGAGTCTTACAACAAAGGAAGACGGCCTTACTGGGGTAACAGCAGCAAACAGAGACTTTCATGCAGCAACAAGCAGGAGAAAGCAAGCACCTCGAAGGCGAGATGGTGCATTTACCCATAGTGCCGCCGGTAATCACGGCAGTACGCCCTTCCAAATCAAGTTGCATGAATACCTACCTTTCAGATTCGGCAACATCATGGTAGTTGTATAAGCTTTTTCATATTGCTTGTCAAGTAGGGGCGTAAGCTCTGCCCCGCCCAAAATGGTGAACTCGCCGGGCGGGGCAAGCCTACGCCCCTACGGGTGATGGAGACCCTGCCTGACATGTTATACTTATCATAAGAACGTTGCGGAATCCCCTCCGACAGAAAGGTACGCGGGCAGATGAAAGCCATCGATCTTCTCAACAGCCAGTTGGAACAACGAGCGGGTGAGGGCAAGGTGATCGCTCATGGTCGCCGGCTACTGCTGCTCGATCCCGCCATCTTTGATGCTCTGCGCACCGAGCTAGTAGGGTTTCTGGGACCAGACGAAGCGCGCGGATCATTCAATCGTCTTGGATACTCTCTGGGACACGATGCCGCGCGCCGTATGCGTGACCGCTATCATTGGAATGACGAGCGAGAGTGGATCGCCGCCTGCCCGGTACTGTTGTCCTGGTCAGGTTTAGCCAGCGCAAAGCTGCATAGCCTCGCGTTTGATCGATCCAGAGGCTCATTTCTGGCGGAAATAGGCTGGGTCGATTCCTATGAAAGCGAACAGTATCTTCGTCAATCCGGTCTGTCTCAAGCGCCCGTGTGCTGGCTGTTAACCGGCTATGTGAGCGGCTATTGCAGCCTGGCCGCCGGTCAGAGCCTGCTTTGTTTGGAAACAGCTTGCGTCGGCAAAGGCGATACGCAGTGCATGGCCCTGGTCAAGCCCATCGCGGCCTGGGGTGATGCCGCGCGCAAGAGCGCCGCCGATCTCGCTCGCTTCGAGGCTATGCACAAAATGCACAGCCTGCATGAACAACGCCGCCAGCAGGAGAACGCGACCAATGAGCAGCAGCAAACGGCACTCGCCGAAGCCCTCAAAGAAGCGAAGCTGAAAGCGCTAGAAAGCCAGGTCAACCCGCACTTTTTTTTCAACACTATTAACGTCATCGCCAAGTTAGCCTTTCTCGAAGGGGCGGCTGAAACGGAGGCGATGGCCTACGCGCTGGCCGATCTCATGCGCTATTCGCTGCGGCATTCTTCTGAAACCGATGGACTCGTGACGCTGCGCGATGAAGTAGCACACGCGCGCCAGTATCTGCTGATCCAGAGGACACGCTATCGAGACCGCTTGCAACTCAGCTTCGAGATCGATGAGACGGCTCTCGATATGCGCGTTCCGCCGCTCAGCATTCAGCCGATCATCGAAAACGCTTTCGTTCACGGCCTGGAGCCAAGCGAGCGCCCCGGTCAGTTACTTTTGAGCGTGCAAAAAGCGCGCGAATTTGTCGTCATCAGCGTGCAGGATAACGGCGTCGGCATCAGCAGCGAGCAAGTGCATAAGCTGCTGAACGGGGATAGCGACAACGCCCCTGACCATTGGAGCGCCCATACGACCGGGTTGGGTCTACCGCAGGTGCGCGATCGACTGCGCTACTACTACGGTGAGCAATGCCAACTGGTTATCGAGAGTGAATTGGGCAGCGGCACAACGGTGCGCCTGCTCCTGCCCTTAGACGGAGCGCCGACGCTATTGCCGCGCGCGTCCGATAGCGACGACGGCTAAGCCATGAAGGCACAAAACAGTTATAAACTGATGATAGGCGATGACGAAGAGATCGAACGCAGGGCCATCCAGCTTCTCGTGGAGCAGCAACTTCCCCATGTCAGGCTGGTGGGAACCGCTGTGACCACAACTGAGCTCCTGGTGCGCATCCACCTGTCTCAGCCGCAACTGCTCGTCCTGGACAGTCGCCTGCCTGGCAATAGCCTGATGACAACACTTAACTTGCTACTAAGCCGACAGCCCGTCCTCAAGATCATCATTCTGGCTGATTACGACGAAGAATCTTTGATGGGGCAATGCGTGCGCTTTGGCGCGTTCGCGTACCTGACCAGGCCGGTACAGCCGACACGGCTCCTGAGCGTTCTGAACAGGGCGATTGTCGTCCTGGAACATACATTGTAGAGACGAAGATTGGACACGATGGAAAAGCCGTTACACCGTATCTTAATCGCGGAAGACGAGGAAATTGCGCGCCGCGCACTGCGCCTCGCTTGTGAGAAGAGCGGTTGTCCGATCAAAGTCGTGTTTGAGGCGGCAACCGGGCGGCAGGTCGTAGAAGCCATTAGCAAGGTTCAGCCCGATATTATCTTGATGGATGTTGTCCTGCCCGGCATAGACGGCCTGGCCGCGACCAGGTATGTCCATAAGCTCTATCCCGCGACAAAAGTGGCGATTATCTCCGCTTATGATAAATTCGACTACGCGCAGGAGGCGCTGCGAGCTGGAGCGGTCGATTATCTGCTCAAACCTGTACGTTCTGCGCAACTTGTGGCGCTCCTGGAAAAATTATGCGCCGACCTGGATGCTGAAGACGCGAGGAAAATTCTCTCTCTGGAAGAAAACACAGATGCCCCTGGTTACGAGCAGCGCAGTCCGCACTACACGGCCTTGAAACGCGCCGAGGCATACATCGCGGAGAACTATGCTCGCGCACTCACACTGGAGCAGGTGGCCGCCCAGGCTACTATGGCTCCCACCTATTTTAGCCGCGTCTTCAAGCAAGAACTGGGCTACACGTTCACCGAATATCTGACGCGCGTCCGCATTGAAGAGGCCAAACGCTTGTTGCGCACGACAACGCTGCCGGTAGCCGACATCGGCTATGCCGTCGGCTACCAGGGTCTCAACTACCTGACCGAAATCTTCAAATCAGTCGAGGGGATCACCCCTGGAGCCTACCGTCGTAAGTACAGTCGTCTTTAGAATGAGCGCGTAGAACAGATTGGAATCAGTGCGCTTGCCGCTCACATTGGTTAAAATTCCGTAGAAAAAGATAAATCTTCGGATAGATCATGCCCTCGCATTGATTTATACTGGTTGGTAGCCACTGGTTGCTTTCAAGTCTGGGAAATAGCGATTCGTAGGGGCAGCACGATCAGAGACGTGCCGCCCCTACGGATTCCTTACACGAAGATCGGAAAAGGAAGAACGCTTCTGATGGTACAACCTGTGAAGGACCAATCAAGTCCCGCGCTAAGCGGCCAGGTCTCGAATCTGCAACGGCTCTGGACGGAGGATGGTTTCGCGCTCACCATCCAACTACCGCCGCTCCTGACTGCCGATGCCAGCGCCGAGGTGCAGCAGCTAGCGGCCCAGGCTCATCTTTTCGACGCCGCGCTGACCGCGGACGCGCCCGACGGCGCGGTGGCGCTGAGCGGCATGGCAATGGCGGTAATGATGAAACGAGCAGGCATAGAAACGGTTGTGCGGATCAGCGGGCGCGATCGCAATCGTCTTGCCTTGCAAAGCGATCTGCTGGGCCTGGGCGCTCTTGGCATTCACAACCTGCTCATCGATATGTGTCCGGTGACACGCGCATCCCTCGGTCAGAACGCTGACGCCCGGCTCGTCACCGATCTGGATGGGCCGGCTTTACTTGCCGCCGCTGTTCGGCTGCGCGATGAGGGCCGCTTCATTTCTGGGGCCAGCGTCAAGAAAGCGCCGGTATTCTACGCGGGCGCAGCCCTCTCGCTCGAAGAACATATCCCGATCGAGGCGCTAAACAGCGCCCAATTCGTCGTGACGCCGCCAGTGCTTGATATAGAGCATTTCATCTCCGCATTTACCGCTTTTCAGGCCGCCTATCCCGCCTTCCTGCGCGTCAGACCACTTCTGGTGAGCCTTCCCCTGCGTACAAGTTCCACCAGAGAGAGCGCCAACATGGGAAAAAACAGCATACAACACATCAGAACCGCCATCAAGATGTTGAAAGGCTACAAAGAAGTACGCGGCATCAATGTAGTTGTTGCCGGAAAAGATGACCTGACTTCATTGGAGCAGGTTGTTTCTATGGTCAACGAACAGTTGCAGAGACCATACCTGGTCAATAAGGGAGGGGATAATCTATGCTTATCGAATTAAAGCCGCTGAAACGAAAGAACGATGAGCAAATCGCCGCCATTTTGAGCACGCTCAGCCAGGTCGCTGCCGATTACCAGCAAAAACCCGCTTATCAGCCGCTGCTGCGCACCGCTCACATCTCTTTCGACTGGCTCCAATACAAAAATAACTTCAGGTCGCCTATTACGGAGCGTCCGGCCTTTGATCCTGACGGTCAAACCGTCCACCGCCGCGAGGTGTTGATTGACCTGCGCCAGGTCGATATCGACACCTTCGCCACACAATTGCGCCAGCTCTTTGATAGCTGGGCGCCTGCTATGTCCCCCGCCCGGCAATTGCTCGATTCCTCTTTCCATGAGACAAACAACATACGCGCCGCCTCGGATCTGGCAGTAGCAATTGCGCCCAGGACGTTGGAACAACCGACAACGGCTGCCAATAGCGAAAAGTGCTACCTCGAGCCATTCCAGCCCGCGCGCAACAGCATTATCTGGTCATTTAACGCTCTCTACTGGAATGCGCTGGATAAATGGGAGGAGACCTTCCATAAGAGCTATGAAGTAGCGCTGCCGGGCGGCGTGACCGATGCCTGCAATCCCGAATTCGTGTCTGAGTCTGTCAAACATCTTTGTCAGGTACTCGATGGGCTGCGCTCCAGAGACCAACTGCCTGAAGAGATATTCATCCTGGAGATAGGCGTAGGCAACGGCACGCAGGCTCGCACCTGGCTTGACGAATTCCAGCGTTACTCGCGCGAGATCGCCGCCGATTACTACGACCGCCTGCATTATCTCATGAGCGATTTCTCCGCGTGCGTCCTCGATGTAGCGCGCGAAGCCGTCACTCCGCATTGCGATAAGGTGAGCTTCCTGGTCGTGGATGCGACCGATCTGCTCAAGAGTCTCTCGTTCCTGCGCTACAAGCTCATGTTCATTCACATCTCCAATGTCTACGATAATCTGCCGAGCAGCGAGATCATCAGGTGGGATAATCAATACTACCAGGTCGAGGTCAGAGCCTACCTGCCGCGCGCGGAAGCTGAGAAGATCAGCGACTCGTACCAGTTGCACGGACGCGATCTGACAACGACAATCACCCGTTTCCTCAAGATCGGACCCGACTACTTTGACGACATCGGCCAGGGCGTTCACTTCTGGTCTGATGTCTGGCGCGCGCTCAAGCTGGAGGAGCGCTGCGTCCTGCTGCCCGATCTGACGCAGCTCAAGCTTTTTGAAGGGTTCGATAGCGTGGATATACAGTCGCTGCTCGCGGATGTGAGCGGCAACATACGCATGCACCTGAACGAGATGGCGCTGAAAAGCTTCATGAACACCGTGCCGCTGCTGCATCCGCGCGGCATTTTCCAGGTGCAGGACATCTTTATTACCGATATGGAGCAATATTACACAGCGTTCCGCGGACCCGGCAAGTATGACGGCTCAGTCGTCAACTGGGTCAACGGCCCACTGCTGCGGCTTGTCGGCAACCGCTGCGGGTATGATCTGCATTTCCAGCCCTTCACCTATCGTCAGAACTCAAATATCACGATTCTGACGACAAGCGTGAGAGATTAGCATGAGATAACGAAAGGCGAGAAAACGCAATGACCGCTCAGGAGAAACAGCACAACGCGAAAAGGCCGCGCGAAAAGCGGAGAGAACGGGAAAATGGGAGCTTCATGGCGCTCGATAAACTTTTTCCGACAAGCGTGATTGGCAGCTATTCCGTGCCGGAGTGGCTGGAACGCGCGAAGACCGATTACTTACAACGGCGTATCAGCGCCGATCAACTCAACGATATGCACAACATCGTCATCCAGGCAGCCATCAAAGACCAGGAACGCGCCGGCATCGATATCCTGACCGATGGTGAACTGCGCCGCGATAATGATATCGATTACTTTGCCTACCGTATTCCAGGCGTTGAGATCGATCACAGGGCAAAAGCCTATTATTACGATTTCTACGAGAGCGTGATCCGCCACAAAATTCCTACCGCCTCGCTGGGCCTGCTGCCCGACCTGGAATTCTTGAAGCAAAATACCGACAGGGCCGTGAAGTTTACCCTCACCGGCCCGCTGACCTTAGCCAAGAGAATCAAGAACCAGTATTATCATCACGAAGAAGAGGTCGCGTTAGAACTGGCACGGATCATGAATAGCGAACTCAAGACGCTAGCAAAAGCGGGCGCTGACTATATCCAATTGGACGAGTCGTACCTGACTGGCTATCCCGAAGACCTGGCCTGGGTAGTACGCGCCATTAACATCGCCTGCGAAGGCGTGGAATCGCATATTATTCTTCACGTTTGTTATGGGAACCGCTACGGCAAACCATATTGGGATGGCAGCTACTGCTTTCTCTTTCCTGGCATCTTCGACGCCAATATCCACCAGTTGGCGCTGGAATTTGCGCGCAAAGGCGACGA
>DATLSW010000027.1:0-5055 GCA_035533955.1 Ktedonobacteraceae bacterium
CGGATTTTTGAGGAATTTTTTCTGGAGCGTCACAATCCAGTCCGGCATGGTCGCGGAAAAGAGCGCCGTTTGCCGCGTGTCAGGCGTAGTTGTCAGTATCTCTTCAATTACTGGCGCGAAACCGCTATCCAGCATCTGGTCCGCCTCGTCCAGCACGCACATTCGCAGGTGGCTCAACACTAACGTGCCGCGATCAAGATGATCCTTGACTCGCCCTGGCGTGCCGATGACAATCTGTGATCCATAGCGCAGCGCTGAGAGTTGACTGCCATAGGGCCGTCCTCCGACCAGCAGCGCCGTCGTAAGCCGCCGACCCGCTGCCAGTTGGATCAGCACAGTGTTTACCTGAATAGCCAGCTCGCGCGTCGGCACGAGTACCAGCGCCTGGACGAGCCGTTTGTCCCTGGCTAATCTTTCCACCAGAGGGACGCCATAGGCGAGCGTCTTGCCCGATCCAGTGGCTGATTGCCCCACCACGTCATTTCCGGCAAGCAGCGCCGGAATCACCTCGGCCTGAACAGGCGTCGGTTCTGTAATCTCCATAGTAGCCAGCGCCGCGAGCGTCGCCGGTTGCAAAGTGAAGTCGTAAAAAGAAGGCACAAAAAATCCTTTCGGCCAATGCGCCCGTTGCGAGCGCAGTACAGCTCCCGGACGGCACAGCGCATTAAGGGTACTGTGGCGATAGGGAGTACCAGGAGCAGGCCGTAGGATACGGGAGCAATACTGCCAACTGATAATCAAGTACGAACGTGCGTGCAGGAAGAGAGTATTCTATAGAGGATTGCTCAGAACTCTTTAGCGTCTTTACTGGGGAACAGAATCTGCGAACAGCCTGTTCCATGCCATGCAAACCGTCATAACTGTTGCATTATACCCCATCGGAAATGAATCGTCAAGCACGGCTGGAGAAAATCTCTGGTCTGCCGATAGAGAAGAAGTGTGAATTGACTGTTTCCTCGCTGTACAATGAGGTATGCTATGAACCTACAAAAACAGACGAGAGCAAGACGCTTTGCCTCCATGCCTCGCTTCTTCTGGTATAGTGTCGCGTTTTCCGCTCTGTACCTGATGGCTTTTGGGAGTTGGCTTCTCCTCCAAAAAGGAACCTCTTTCTCTTCACAAGCGCAAGGAAGTATTGGCATTGCCCTGGCCGCAATCCTCAGCATCGTGCTATCCTGGATCGGAGCCAGAAGGCAGGCGCGGGCGCGGGAGACAGGCACACCTCCCATCTGGCGGCTTCAGTCGCGAACACCGCTCCTGTTCAGCGCTGCGCTGATATTTCAGGTCGTTGGGAATCTCCTGATTGCTGACAATACCTGGCATCACCAGTTTAGCTTCCCCTGGTGGACCGGTGTCGTGATGGGAGGGATATATCCAGCCTTGCTGCTCGGCGTGCTGGCGTTGCCCAGGCATACCTTATCTGGCCGCCGCCCGCTGCTTTTCGTACTGGATAGTATGATACTCCTGATAGCCGTGATCACATTTAGCTGGTATTTCACATTCGGCCCCACGTTGTTGCGCGCCGCTGGAGGCTCGCTACCGTCGGTAGTGAGCAGTACGGCCTTTCCCTTTTTTGATTTGTTGCTGCTCAGCAGCCTCATCTTGCTCACCAATGCGATGGAGGATCGAGGCTTGCGTCTGGCAATCCCCTCTCTCTCAGTAGCACTGGCTCTGTTTGCGATCACGGATAGCTTTACCACCTACCTTACCTTACACGGAGTCTATGTCATACCAGCATGGCTCGACATAGGATGGGCCACGGGCAGTCTAGCCATCGGCCTGTCTATTCAGTCCCTGCGCTGGCTCGCGGGCCGCCTGCCAACAGAGGAGGCAGCGCTGCACGAACCGTCATCCGGTATAAAGACGCCCCTGTGGCGTTCTTTGCTGCTCTACGCGCTGGTTCCCGCCGTCCTCGCCCTGGTGTTGTACGTCTGGGGAAAAGATCCTAAAGCTCCCCTGGCTATGGGAACGTACTGCTTTGCCCTGTTCCTGCTCGTCTTGATTTTTGTTAAGCAATTAGTCTCTCTCCACGAGATACACCTGCTCAACCGCGGCTTAGCCCGCGCCCAACAGGCTCTCCATGAAAAAAATGGAGCGTTAGAACAGGCCAATGCCCGCTTAGAGCAACTTTCAACGACTGATATGCTGACGAACTTGCCCAATCATCGCGCGCTGCAAATGCTGCTCGCGCAGGAGGGCGAACGCGCCCGCCGCTTCGATCGCCCGCTTTCCGTACTGTTTTTCGATGGGGATCGCTTCAAACGCGTCAATGATAGCTACGGACACGCGATAGGCGACATCGTGCTGCGCGAATTGGGCGAGCGTACCAGGAGCGTGCTGCGCGCCGGCGATACAGTGGGACGCTTTGGCGGGGAAGAGTTCCTGGTGCTGTTGCCGGAAACTGGCGAGCAGGAGGCGCGAGATGTCGCCGAACGGCTGCGCAGTGCTGTAACGGCTTCGCCTCTGGCTACCAGCGGCGTGGCGGGTGGCATCGCAGTGACGGTCAGTATCGGAGTGGCAAGCTATCCTGCCGATGGCGACACGATGAGCGACGTTCAGGAACAGGCTGATCAAGCCATGTACTGGGCGAAACGCCTGGGACGCAACCAGGTGCGTACAGCTACGGAGGCGGGACACGCGAACCGCGATGCGGAACTCAAGGCGGTCACTGCCCAGGCGCTGGAACGCCTCGATCAGGCGTCGCTCGATGGGCGCGATCCTGAGAGCCAGGGACGTGTGGAACAATTGTTTCTAATCTACTCGCTGATGACAGCACTGGACTGGCGCGAGCCGGGCATGAGCGAACACGCCCACGAAGTCAGCGACCTGGTGGCCGCCATGGCACGCTCTCTCCACTTCGATAAAAAACGCACCTGGCAAGCGACTACCGCCGCGTTCCTACACGATATTGGCAAAATTGCGATCCCCGATCGGCTGCTCCAGCAGCCCCGGCGGCTCTTCACTCCCCAGGAATGGCGGCTGCTGCAACAACATGCAGAGTTGGGGGCCGATATTGTGGAGGCCAGCCCGTGGCTCCGCGATTTAGCACCGGCCATTCGCCACCATCACGAACGGTGGGACGGCGCCGGGGTTCCCGACGGCCTGGCAGGCGAGGCTATTCCCCTGGAAGCACGATTGATCGCGGTGGCAGAAGCCTATCACGCTATGATCAGCGAGCGTCCCTACCAGGCCGCCAGGCCCGTTTACGAAGCGCTGGCGGAACTCGAACGAGGAGCCGGAACCCAGTTTGATCCGGCGCTGGTTCCTCTTTTCCGAGAGGTGCTGAAGAGCCTCGAGCATGAACGAAGCTTGCCGTTGGATGAAGGAGCCGACCGCCGGTTTACCCAGGTCTAATGGCGGATAGACAATAAAGCGTCTCAATTGGCTTGTAGCTTTGTTTGAGACGCTTTTCATGTACTTGAGTATGGGCCGCAGACCTCTATCCCGTAACCAGTTGATAGCTTTGCAGTTTGTTGCCTTTCAGATTGACCAGCGCGGCGCGCAAGATGCCGTCGCCGTATTCGCTGCCAGGATTGATGCAGGTGGTTCGTCCCAGTTTGCCGACGGCCCGCGACTCGTGGATATGGCCGTGCAGCGAAAGCAGGGGCTGATAGCGTTCGATGGCCGCGCGCACGGCCTTGCTGCCGACCGGGCCGGTGGCGATATCGCCGCCGACGATGATGGGTTTCAGGTTCTCGTCGAGCAGCGGGGCGATATCCAGGCCGGTCGCGTAGGGCGGCACATGCACATTGAAGACCGCGCGCTCTGGAGCCTGGAGTTTGCTCGCCATGCTCTCGATGAGCGCGGCCAGGTCTTCGTCGGGAATATCACGCGGGGCGCGCCAGGGCGTGATGTTGGCAAAGCCCGAGCTGACCATCTCATGCTCGTCGTCAATCTGTATTACGCGCCCCTCCGGCATCTCAACATATGAGGCTTGTTTGAGGACTGCCACGATCTCCGGTTCATCGTCGTTGCCCGCGTCGATGTAGCAGCGCACATCGGTTCCCTTTAGCCGCTCTGCGGCGATCTCGCACCAGCGCTGCACGCTCTCGACCATGAGGCGCGTGAAGAGCGCGTCTACGAGCGAGCGATCCGCTTCCAGCGCCGCCATTTCGTCAGGCGTCGTGCGATGGGGATAAGCTCCCGCGTGGCGCACCTGCTTCTCAAAATCCTCCAGTTCTTTTTCCGTTGTCAACGTGGCATCCTGGCCGAGAAATGAGGCATGGTAGTTGCCGTTGCGGCGCACGATAGGAACCAGCGCCTTGCCGGTGATGTCGCCGCCGAGAATCAGGACGTTGGCCTGATAAAATTTGGCGGCGTTAACAAACTTCATGAAGCAGCGCTCGGATCCATGAATATCGGTAGCAAAAAAGATGGTTGTGCGACGGCTCATCGCCGATTCCTTTCTGAAATCTCTAAAATCTCAGTTTGTTCTTTTTCACCTAAGTTTGTTCTTTTTCACCATCACGGATAGAAAAAAAGAACAAACTGAGATTTTTTAACACGCCGATTTAGAACATAATTGACCCGCCGGTGACGTTGATGGCCTGACCGGTCATATAAGCGGAGCGGTCACTGAGCAGGAAAACGACCACGCGCGCCACATCCTCCGGCTCCTCTATTCTGCCCAGAGGAATAGCGCGCAGGTAATCCTCGCGCACCGCCTCCGGCGTAATGCCGCGTAACTGCGCTTCCCAGACGACTTCACGCTCCTGCATAGACGTTTTGACGTAGCCGGGGCAGACGCAGTTGACGCGAATGCCCTGCTCCGCCACCTCTAAGGCCAGAGCCTGTGTGAAGCCGACCACGGCGAACTTGGAAGCAGAATAATGCGCCAGCAGCGGCGCAGCCTTTTTCCCGGCCATTGACGCCGTATTGACGATAACGCCGCCGTGGCCCTGGCGTAAGAACTGGCGCACCTCGGCCTGGCAGCAGAGAAAGATGCCTTTGGCATTGATGTCCATGTTGAAGCTCCAATCCTGTTCCGTCATATCAACGACGCGCATCATCGATGATACTCCGGCATTGTTCATCGCGATGTCCAGGCCGCCCAGG
>DATLSW010000028.1:0-4184 GCA_035533955.1 Ktedonobacteraceae bacterium
AGTGATCAGCGCGAGACGGCGGCGGATGCTGATGGCGGCGGCTCCGCTCGGCTGGCGACCGTCGGGGCCAACCAGCGTGCCGCGCATATGGGGGTTAAAGGTGTTGCGCACGCGCACCGGAATATGGCGCTGCGCGATAGGTATGAGCGTGCGCGGGTGCAGCACTTTCGCGCCGAACCACGAGAGCCGCGCCGCCTCAGCATACGTCAGGCGCGTCAGCAGGCGCGCGTTCGTGACGAGGCGCGGGTCTGCCGACAGCACGCCATCAACATCGCTATAAATGGAAACCTCAACGCAGTCTAGCGCCGCGCCTATCACCGAGGCGGAATAGTCGGAGCCATTGCGGCCCAGCGTGGTAATCACGCCATCGGCGGTGCGCCCGATAAATCCAGCCATGATCGGCACAATGCCGCGCTCGATCAACGGATGGACGAGGCGCTGCGCGTTGGCGCGTGTCTCCTCGCTGAGCGGGTCAGCGCCTATCACCTGGCTGGCTGAATGCGGCACATCCGCGCCCGGCATAGCCGTGATGATCACCTCCGCACCCACGGGAACGGCCTCCAGACCCATGTCGCGGACGGCGGCTGCCACCAGCAAGACGGAGAGCCGTTCGCCGCAGGACGCGATAGCGGCAGTAAGGAGCGCCAGGTCATAGGCAGAGGACACCTGTTCCTGCGCAAAAGCGCGCAAAGCGTCAATCGCGCCATCCAGCCCGGCAAAGACCGCTTCCAGGTCGCGCCGTAGCACGCGCCGCCCCGTGCGCTGGGAGACCGCTTGCTCCGCGGCCTCAAAGTGCCGGTAGCGGAGCGATTCCACGGCCCGCGCGCGCGCTTCATCGTCGCCGCTGATGGTAAGATGCGCGATACGCAGCAGGTGATCGGTGACTCTCGCCATCGCCGAGACCACCACTGCCGGAAACGCCTCGTCGGGATCGCGCCGCGTGCGGGCGATGATCTCCGCGACGCGGCGAACGCGCTCGCCGTTGCTAACCGACGTGCCGCCAAATTTCAGCACTTGTACGTGAGATTCCATAATGATTACCCTTCAGGGTAGCAGAATAACATAGCTATGTGGTGGCGATTGCGCCAGGATTGACCGGGTTGTTGACTGGCGCAATGAATTGCGCCACCACATCAGTAGTGCTACTGCCTCAACAATTACGCGCTGGCTGGTTCGCCGACAGCAGCTACTGCTGCTTTCAATGCCTGGTCAAGGTCTTCGAGCAGGTCTTCGATCGTCTCCAGGCCAATCGAGAGGCGCACGAAATCGGGCGTGACGCCGGTCTCATACTGCTCTTCAGCCGTCAACTGCGAGTGCGTCGTGCTGGCCGGGTGAATGATCAGCGACTTGGCATCGCCGATGTTCGCCAGGTGCGAGAAGAGTTCGACGTGCTGGATTAACTGCTTGCCCGCTTCCAGGCCGCCCTTGATACCGAAGCCAATGATCGCGCCATAGCCGTGTGTGTGATACCTGGCCGCGAGTTCGTGCTGCGGATGGCTTGTGAGACCAGGATAGCTGACCCAGCCCACCGCGGCATGACTTTCCAGGAACTCCGCGACCTTCAAGGCATTCTGACTATGCCGCTCCATGCGCAGGGGCAGCGTCTCCAGCCCCTGCAAGAAGAGCCAGGAGTTGAAAGGCGAGACGGCAGGGCCGAGATCGCGCAACAACTGCACGCGGGCCTTGATAATATAGGCGATGGGGCCGAGAGCCTCGACGTAGCGCAGGCCGTGATACGATGGATCGGGTTCGGTGAAGCCAGGGAAACGCCCACTCGTCCAATCGAACGTGCCGCCATCGACGATCACACCGCCGATAGACGTGCCATGGCCGCCGATGAACTTGGTAGCCGAATGCACTACAATATCCGCACCGTGCTTGAGCGGCTGCACCAGGTAGGGTGTCGGCATGGTGTTGTCAATGATCAATGGCACGCCGTTTTCGTGCGCGATATCGGCGACGGCGCGGATATCGAGCGTATCCAGGCGCGGGTTGCCTACCGTTTCGGCGTAATATGCCTTCGTGCGCTCGTTCGTGGCAGCGCGGAAGCTCTCAGGCTCACGACCATCAACAAAACGCACAGTAATGCCCAGTTTCGGCAACGTGTAGTGAAACAGGTTATAAGTGCCACCGTAAAGACTGGCCGAAGAAACGATTTCATCGCCAGTCCCGGCGATATTGAGGATCGCCAGCGTCTCCGCCGCCTGACCGGACGCCGTCGCCAGCGCGCCTACGCCGCCCTCCAGCGCGGCAATACGGCGCTCAAAAGCATCCTGTGTGGGATTCATGATGCGCGTGTAGATATTGCCGAATTGCTTGAGGCCAAAGAGATTGGCGGCGTGTTCCGGGCTATCGAAAACAAACGATGATGTCTGATAGATCGGCACGGCGCGGGCGTTGGTGGCGCTATCCGCCGTCTCCTGCCCGGCATGTAGCGATAATGTTTCAAAACCATAGCTGCGATTGTTGTTGAGTGCCATGAGATGTGTTGCTCCTTTTCGCAAATGTGAGTGATCAGATTTCGTGGGGGACCCAATTCATTGCGTCCCTACATGATTAATTGCAACGCGGCAGTCATTTGATCCCATTCTTTTAAGAAGGCGTCATGACCGTGCGGTGAATCCAATTCGGCATACGCGGCGTCACCGCCCTGCGCACGCACCTGCTCGCCCAGCCAGCGCACGCGCGCCGCAGGGAAAAGAAAGTCCGAGCGAATACCGACGAACAATGCTTTGCCGCGGATACGACGCAGCGCTACCTCCAACGACGGATAGCCCTCGCTGACATCATACAGATCCATAGCGCGGCTGATGTAGAGATAACTGTTGGCGTCGAACCGGTGCGCCAGCGCGTTTCCCTGGTAATACAGGTAGTTCTCCACATCGAAGCGACCACCGAGATCAGCCGTGTGCGTCGGCGAGTGCGCGGGCGTCTGTCGCAATGGCTGGCGATTGAAGCGCATCTCCATCGCCTCCTCGCTCTGATAGGTGATCATCGCCAGCATCCGCGCAATCGATAGGCCGGCACCCGGTCCGGCGCCCGGCGCGTAATCGCCATTCTGCCAGAGCGAATCGTTCATGATTGCCTGCCGCTCGACTTCACTAAAGGCCACGGCCTGGTCCGTCAGCGCGGCGGTGGCGGCCACCACGGCCACTTTCTCTACCAGTTCCGGGTAGGCCACAGCCCACTCCAGCGCCTGCTGCCCGCCAATCGAGCCGCCCGCGACCAGCGCCAGGCGGCGTACGCCCAGCGCATCGATCAACAAACGCTGCGCTCGCACCATATCGCGAATGGTCACGACGGGAAAGCGCATCCCGTAGGGGCGCCCGCTCTGCGGGTCGATAGACGATGGACCCGTGCTGCCGTAACAGCCGCCCAGGACATTCGAGCAGATCACAAAGTAGCGCGTCGTATCGAACGGACACCCCGGCCCGATCAGCAAGTTCCACCAGGCCGCTTTTTGATCGTTGGGATGCTCAATGTCGTGCGCGTGCGCGTTGCCAGTAAGCGCGTGCGTGATCAATATAGCATTGTCGCGCGCGGCGTTGAGCGCCCCCCATGTCTCATAAGCTATCGTGATGGGGCCGAGCGTGCCGCCGCGCTGTAGTGGCAGCGACTCGAAGGTATAGCCGCGATCGGTATAGCCTGGCAAGCGATAGGCCGCCTGCTCGTGAGAGGCATCCGGCGCTGGAATTGTCTGGCGCGCAGACCGCTCAAGGTGTGCCACCATTACCTCCTCTCTCCTTTCCAGAACAAAAAATGGCAAAAAAAACACCCTCCACCCTACCAGGGGCGAGGGATACACTTTCTTCGCGTTACCACCCTGCTTTGCTGGCATCTCGCGAGGCCAGCCTCGGTGAGTGCCAGCCTGATCCAGGGCAACCACAGGGATCGCCCCTACCATATTCGACGGAATATGGCGGGATGCACAGCACTCTTGACATGGTAACGGGGTCAACCGGCGTAGTCTATCATCCCTGACCGGGAGTTCAACTTGCAACTTTGAGGTCATTTTCAATGCCGGTACGGCGCTGGCATCGCAACAGCGCCAACTCTCTGGAGCCGTCCGTGGCATTTACTCGTCCTCTTCACCGTTGTTTCGTATTCGTGATTCGTTTCGGGCTTCTCATCGTAACAATGTTTATTTGACTGATAAAGTAAGTAATTTCAAACGGGAGAAGCGG
>DATLSW010000029.1:0-15337 GCA_035533955.1 Ktedonobacteraceae bacterium
CTAATCCAGGCCACAGTATCATGATTACGTTATCCATACAAACGTATAAGTCAGTTGATAAGTTCCGTCTCTGGGTAGTTTGGGTAGTCAGCTTTGTCGCTCGTATCAATATCTCAGCTTCGGAAGCACGCTATAAGCGAGAGGGCTTGCCAGCGCTTTTCTGAAGCCAGTTCCATTTTTATAATCTCAGCAATATGCCTTTGCTCGTCTTCAGAAAGCTGCGCTACCTCGTTAAACGCCTCTTTCAGCGGCTCTATCATAGCCTTTTCCTCCTCTTGAGATAGGAAAGTATCTCTCAATTTCCATGCCAGCAATTTGTAGCAGTGTACCATTATCCGGCGTTCGGGGCAATATACAAGCACTCCGCAAAAGTTTTCTCATTCATAGCATGAATCACACAACTTCGTAGATAGTCACGCCGTCCGTATTATACACGATGCGCAGCGTACTGCCCACCATCTGCTGAAATTTCGCTAAGCCTCCTGGCGCGCTGGCGTATAATTGCCGTTCCAACGCGCCAACATAAATGTAGCGCACGTTATACAGGTGTAAAAGTTGGAGAGCCTGTCCCTTATCTGGCGTGGTAAAGATAGTATTGGCATCGTTGACGCGGCTCAACACCTGGTTCGGGTAACGCTGCTCCTCTTCATGATCAGGCCAGCCAACGACATCCGGCAGGCCGGTATACACCGAGACACGATTATACCACTGATACGACTGCGGCGCGACCCCTTCAAGGATGACAGGCGAACCGCTGACATGATCGTTAAGCCAGGTGATGGCCGCCGCGTCGCCAGGATACCAACTGCGGGCGAAAGCGAAGCCGTCCAGCGTCGGCGTGTAGTTCGCGCTCACCGCGGGGGGTTGCACCGCGGCCCACAACTGGTGATCACCGATACGTGCCGCCGTCCCCTCGACCAGAAAGATCGAGCAGCCCAACACAAGTACCACTAGCACGACCGACCACGCGCGGCGCACAAAGCCGCTCAGCGAACGCCACAGTTGCGGCAGGGCGAGCGCGCCGCCGACGCCAAAGCAGAGCCAGGCAGGCATCGAAAACTTGAATACCGTATTCATGCGCTCGTAGGTAGAGCCATCCAGGAAATCGCGAATATAGACGATCTCCTGTCCCAGCACGATGCACAGACCCATAAGCAGGAGCAGATAAGAGAAACAGAGCGTCGTATCGAAATTGTAAAAATACCTGGGAATGATGAAATGCTGCACGAAGAGAAAAATGCCCACGATGACCAGTGCGAAGAGCAACGTTTTTAGCCCTAGCAGCGCCAGGAAGGCCAGCACAAGGCAGTTCACCAGGATATAGCCGGCGGCGCGGCGCGCCTCCGGCATAGGATGCGCGCGAAAACGGCGCGTGGAACCCCACCAGAAATAGAGTTCCACCAGCAGAAAGCTGAGCGCGACAAAGAGCCAGAAGCCAAAAACCGTTAGCCAGGTGATGAGCGTCGAGCCTTGCCCAACCACGCCCACGCCGTTAATGAACAATTCTTCGTACCATGCATAAAAGGGCCAGTAGCAAAGATAGCCGATGCCGCAGATCAACGCGATGCCGACAATGGTAAAACCGAGCGAGATGAACAGCTCGAGGATCGGCTCCTGGCGCTTGCGGTAGATCGTGCCGATCAGCAAAGCGGCCGCCAGCAAGAGGGCATAGACCGGAATGTCCCAGGGATTGACCACGGCTATCGTGCCAAAAGTGAAGGCCGCAAGCGCGAACAATAGCCAGCGTTCTTTGCGATAGACGGTCACTGCCAGTTCTTTGCTCGTTCTGGAAAGCAGCAGCATGGCGACAACGCCCAGCATGAGCATCTCAATGGGCATATCGATGACATGTGGATGCAGGTCGGCGAAGAGAAAGCTCCAGTACGGAAACTCGTTGATGGTAAAAGGTATGACGCGGCTGCTCTGCCAGTAGTTGAAGCCGGGTAGGGGCGCGTGGCTGACCAGCGCGATCAGTTGCCCTTTGAGCTGCCCCACGCCGTCCAGGTTGCCGATTAGCGCCGCGAAATAGCCGCCCAACAGGGCGATAGGAAAACTGCGACTCAAAGTGTACACGAGCGTGACCGCGCCGGTGAAGGTCAGGGCAAAGAGTGTGGGCATGGCGAGGTTGAAGGCGGTTGTCGGCACGATGCCTGTGACCTTAATGAGCGAACCGAAGATGACGTAGCCATAGTAATAGTAGTTGATGTAGCCACCGGAAAACCAGGGATCAAGCGGCGGCATGTAGGGGCTGCGCAGCACGGCATTGAGGAAGGCCAGCTCCATCGGCTTTTCGCCGCCGATGTAGGGATTCCAGGCGTCGGGATTCAACGCGCGAATGCCGACGAAGAGCAAGAAGGCCAGCGTAAAGATGCCCTCTTCGATCAACAGTAATCGCCAATGCTCGCGCACAAATTGCCGCAGCGCCTGGCGCTGCCAGTAGGACACGGCGGCGGCGGCAAGCAGCATAGCTAGCAGAACAAGCAGCAGCGAGAGAAAGCTGAACGGCAGGACGTGCAGGCAGGCAAGCATCCAACCCAGAAAAGCGAAGAGCAGCACGCCGATTGTTTTCGCAAAGATATAGCCGCGATCTCGGAATCCATAAAACGCCATGAAGGCAAGCGGATACGCGCACAGGCCCAACAGCAGGAGCAGGAGCCACCAGAAGAGGATGGGCAGTTTGTTGGTGATGCTGTTCAGCGGGAATTGCACGCTGAACGGCGGCGATTGCTGATCCTGGGCGATCTGCTGCGGCGAAAGCAGCAAGGGCTTCTGCGCGCCCGAAAGACCTGCGCCGGGCGCTGGCAATTGCACGCCAGCCATCAATTTCTGGTAAATTTGCTGCGCGGTATAAGGAAATGGATTGTCGCGCACAAACAGCTTGACCGTCGGATGATCGAAGACAGAGTAGCTTTCGTCCGCGCCGCTATCGTTCAGCACGATGCCGAACAGATGCGGTCGATCAGAGAATTCAGCAGCCAGATGAAAGCCCAACTGGCCGCTAAAGAGCAGTTGATAGTAGTGGATGGTCAATGGATAACGGGCAGGCAGGCGCGGGATCGATTTATCGAGGCGATCGGTCGCCATCGTGATCACATCGGTTTGCGCAAGCATACTGGCGATGGTCTGAGCTTTCTGCGCCGTGTCGTCGTCGTAAAGGTCAAGTCCGGTCTGAGTCTGGCCGTTGGAATCCTTGTACGTGGCCTGCGGGTAGATGTATGGGCTGTTATTGCCGACGGGAAATGGCAGGGGATCGTCCCATTGCTCGTAAGTCAGCACGCTGCCGGGTTTGATGTGCTGGTAGATCCAGGTTGACGCCTGGATACGCGTACTGGGCTGGCTGTAGATGTTCAGGAGCGCGAGTCCCTGGAAAATGGTTCCGGCCAACACCAGCACGATAGCGGCATAAGGCAAAACGCGCACGATGATGTTTGTGTAACCGCGATCTTTGACGAATTGCAGCAAGGCCAGCAAGAGCGCCGCGCCCATCAGAACCAGAAAGGGATAGATGGGCAGCACATAGCGCATGTATTTGACATAGAAGCTGCCCACGACGGCGAAATACACGACAATCCAGGCGACGAGGATCAGCCAGGTTCCGGCGCTGCGCTTCCAGATGCGCCAGAGGAACCAGATCAGCCCGGCCAGCGCGGCGATGCCGAGCATGAGGCCGAGACCCCACAATACCAGATCGTGTAGTTCATAGAGATAGGGCGTTGTTCCGGCGAACTGGCGCACGTAGGGCAGGTCGATCAGCCCGCGCGCGAGATCGCCCTGGTACGTTACCTGTGAGACGAAGTTGGAATAGTCGAGCAGCGCGTAGGGCATGGCGATCAGAAACGAGGCTATCGTCGCGCAGGCGGTGACAAGTAGCGAGAGCAGCGACGAGGTGAAATCGCGCCTGTACCAGCGCAAAAGCAGAGCCACGACCACGGGAACGGCCAGGGGAGCGGCGCTGAACTTGGTCGCCATCGCTAATCCGAAACCCAGGCCAGCCAGCAGTGACCAGCGTATCACCTTCTCGGTATCGACCAGGGCAACGCAAGCCAGCACAGTCAGAACGGTGAAGAAAAGCAAAATCTCGTCAGTGGTGAAGAAGTGCGCCTGCTGAATCTCAAAGGGCGTAAAGGTGACGAGGGCCGCCGCGAGCAGGGCCAGGTTCCAGGCGCGCGGGCGTCCCGGCGCAGCATCGTTGGAGAGTCGCAAGGCCAGGCAACCGGTGAGCAGAATCGTGCCGGTATCAAAGAGGGCCGAGAGGACGCGCCCCACCAGCGTGAGATTGGGCAAGGAATCGATGGCCGGATAGAAGTGCGCGATGATATTGCCCACAATTGCCAGCAGATACATGGGAAACGTGCCATAGGCGAAGAAATGAGGATTGAGAGGCGAGCTGACGGGATCAAAGAACTGGCCCAGGCTTTTCGGCCACGACAGCGCCATGACGTGAAACATGATCTGCCGCTCATCCGGGTGAAAGCTGTTGCCCTGATCCCAATTCAGACCATAAAGACGCAGGGCTAATCCCAGCAAAGCCAGGCCAAATAAGGCGAGCGGACGCCAACGAACGACGATTTTCATAAGTTATCGGTCTCTTCTTATTCCTTTATTCTCTAAAGATTATCCGCGCCTTAGTATAGAGGGTCTAGAAGAAGAGATCAAGGGGCGATTTGTTAATGTATGACCGCGGAAAGCAAGCCAAAGAACACGCACGCGCCCAACATGAGCAGTATGATGACGATTGGCACGGCTATACGAATGATCGCGCGATACGCGAGCCAGCCCATAAGCCAGTTGGTAGAGTTATCACCGGGCTGCGCCTGGGCATAGGACGGTACTGGCCCATATTGCTGCTGTCCCCATTGCGGCTGGCCTTGCGAGAATTGCTGCGGCTGCCCATACTGCGATTGCTGTTCCCATTGCGGCTGCCCATATTGCGACTGTGGTTGCTCCTGCGCAAATGGCTGCGACTGCCCATATTGTGGTTGCTCGAAATCGTTATTCATGGTTCTGGCTCCTTGTTTGGGATCGCTAAATTTCCTATGAATCAACTGTCACCAGACAGTATAACTTCAAGATAGCCAAAAAACAATGAAGCATACCACAACATATCTGAGAAATCGACCACAGGGTTATTGTGGGGTGACCCCTTTGTGAGCGAATTGTAAGTCCGATACCCCCTGCCGTGATGCGCCTGTAACAGGCATATCTTACGCTACAAACAGGAAATACCAGAGAGCATTGTCGGCACATGGGTGCGAAGGCAAGAGATATGGAACATCCATCGCGGGTAGGAAAGAGGCACCCGCGCTACGAAAAGGAGCAGTCCGATGTTTCAACGCATTTTAGTCCCGCTGGATGGCTCACCGCGAGCAGAGCGCGCACTGCCCGTTGCTGCACAGATCGCACGCGCCACCGGCGGCTCGCTCCTCCTGGTTCAGGTGATCCGGCTGCCCCTCGACTATAGTGGGGGCCTGGCGCCGGCTCCTCTCCTGACAGACCAGTTTATCGAATCGGAAACAAGCGCGACCAGGGATTACCTCACCGCACTGGCCGCCTCGCCCCTGCTGTGCGGAATCGTCACCAGAACGCACGTCTCGTTTGGCCTGCCTGCTCAGTATCTCATTGCTGTTGCTGAGACGCAGGGAATCGACCTGATCGTTCTCTGTAGTCACGGCAGAACCGGATTCACGCGCTGGGCTTTGGGGAGCGTCGCACACTCCCTGGTTCACCAAAGCACCATCCCGCTTCTCGTGCTTCGTCAACCTGACGATGCTGCATTGGTCAAGACGAGATACCCGCTGCGCGTGCTGATCCCATTAGATGGCTCGGCGCTTTCCGAGGCGGCTCTCATCCCGGCGGCTCATCTCGTCGCTGCTCTGGCTGCTTCTGCTCAGGGAACACTTCACCTTACCCAGGTGATCAAGACTACAACGCAGGAAAGTGTGGCTCGCGAGTATGATGAGGCGCTCCAGCATACCAGGGCATATCTGAAAAGCGTGGCGGAACATGTGCAACCAACGCTGAACGATCTGCATCTTGCACTCACCTTCTCGATCGAAAGCGATGCCGATGTGGCGAGTACCCTGGTGAATCTGGCCGAGCAGGAGGGAGCCGTTGGCTGCGATCTGATCGCTATGTCCACGCATGGTCGCGGTGGGCTGAAGCACTGGGTGATGGGCAGCGTCACCGAACGCATCCTCAATACGACGAGACTGCCGATGCTGATTGTGCGACCACCGAAAACGGCGCAATAACATTGCGCCGCCATTCTCTCCCTCTGCGGCCACTCGCCAGTTTCGTTTCCCCGTGTGATATACTGGTATATACAAGTATCCACGCCATCGTTCGCACTATGCCGAGGAAGGGAAACTATCCATGCCTTCATCGCTTGAGCAGGAGATTTACAGCCAGCCAGAGGTCATTGCACAGCTTCTGTCTAGGGAAATGGAGCATGTGCAGCGAATCGTTGCTATCCTGCCTCCGTTCGACTACGTGCTGTTCGCGGCGCGCGGCTCATCGGATCATGCCGCGACGTATGCGCAGTATATATGGCCCGCGTTGACTGGCTACCCTGTCGCGCTGGCGACGCCTTCGCTGTACACGCTGTATCATGCCGCGCCGCGTCTGACGAACGCGCTCGTGATCGGTATCTCGCAGTCTGGGCAATCGCCGGATATTGTGGCTGTGCTGGAAGAGGGCAGGCGGCAAGGACGGCCGACGCTGGCAATTACCAACGACGGTAACTCGCCCCTGGCGGCCATCGCCGATCATGTGATCGAACTGCACGCTGGCCCCGAACGCAGCATTGCCGCGACGAAAACCTACACGACTGAACTGGCGGTGATGGCTCTGCTCGCGGCAGCGTGGAGCGGCGATCAGCAGCATGTTGACGACATGTCGCGCCTGCCTGCCGCCCTCGATGCAACACTGCGCGGTGCGGCGGATAGCGCGCGGCAGGCCGAACGCTATCGCTACATGGATCGCTGCGTCGTTGTCGGGCGCGGCTATAACTACGCGACCTCGTTCGAGCTTGCGCTCAAGTTGAAAGAACTGACCTATGTGATGGCGACAGCCTACTCCTCGGCAGATTTTCGTCACGGCCCTATCGCCACTATCGAGGCCGGTTTGCCGGCGATCCTGATCATGCCGCTCGACGCGGCGTTTCCTGACATGCTTGACCTGGCGACAGAACTACAGAGGCGCGAGGCAGAACTGCTCATCATCTCTGATACCAGGCAGGCGCTGGCGCTGGCGAAGACGCCCCTGTCTATTGCCTCGTCCGTGCCACCGTGGCTTAGCCCGATTACCGCCATCGTTCCCGGCCAACTGCTCGCGCTGCATCTCGCGCTGGCGAAAGGCTACGATCCTGATGTACCGCGCGGCTTGCAGAAAGTGACGCGCACTTATTAAAGGGAATCATGTCGGAATATGCACAATTTGGGTTAGTGTTTTTCTGGCAGGAAGCGTCAAAGGTAGCAAGGCGCATTCACGAGACACAGACGGATACAATTTGTCAGGCTGGGAAGCTTTTGCCGACTCGCGCTGATCGGCCAAATGATCACTGCCGAGACGATTGGCAACCTGATCGCGCGCGGCATCCAACCGCCCATTTTCCTTTCGGCCAACATCCCCGGCGGCATCGAACAAGGACAGCAACTGCGCGCGCGCTACACCGGGCGCATCTCGCCTTGAGATGTCTGGAGAGCCTGACCAGGAAGCAGAAACGAAAGACCATCATGAGCAAAAAGAGACAGAACGATACCACACAGCCACTGCACGTCCTGGTGGCGAAAACGCTCTACGCGCCGGAAGAAATAGCGGGGCCGGTGGCAGTCGTCATTGATGGAGCGAGCATACGCGCGCTTTGGCGTGCCAGGGATGTCAATCAGGCAAGACAATTGTGCGCTGAACGCTTGCCGGGAGAGCTGGTCGAGGTGAGCGATCTCGGTGACTCGCGCATTGCTCCGGGCTATATCGATATCCATACCCACGGATTTCATGGGCATGACATCACTTCTGGCACG
Source organism: Ktedonobacteraceae bacterium (assembly GCA_035533955.1). Taxonomy (GTDB): domain Bacteria; phylum Chloroflexota; class Ktedonobacteria; order Ktedonobacterales; family Ktedonobacteraceae; genus CADDZH01. The sequence goes on from DATLSW010000029.1 coordinate 8,022, forward strand.
CAGCACGATATCGTGGCAATGGCGCAGGAGCTTCCACGCATCGGCGTCACCTCGTTTTTCCCGACCATCGCTTCCACTGGCAAAACGGAGACGGGCGAGCAAATAGAGCGCATCGTGGCAGCCGCCAGGCGCCAGTCTGATGAGCAAGGAACAGAAATTGCTGGTATTCGCCTCGAGGGGCCGTTCATCAGCCGTATGAAAAAAGGGGCGCAGTACGAACCGGCTATTCGCCGACCCGATCCCCTCGAGATGCGCGAACTGGCTTACATGGGACGCGGCCTTGTGCGCATGGTCGATTACGCTCCCGAAGAGGACGCGGACGATAGCTTTCTGACAACGCTTGTGCAGCTTGACATTCTGCCATGCATCGGACACACCGCGGCAACCTATGATCAGGCGCTTCACGCCATCGATGGTGGCGCGCGCCATTCAACGCACCTCTTCAACGGTATGTCGCGGCTCGATCATCGCCAGCCGGGGACAGCAGGCTTGTTGCTCACCGATCCGCGTGTTACCATCGAGATCATCGCCGATGGCATTCACCTGCACCCGGCGGTCTTGAAGCTGGCGGTAGCCGCTCGCGGGCCGCGCGATGTCGCGCTCATCACTGATGCAGTCGCCGCCGCTGGCCTGCCGGATGGCGAGTATGAATTCGTCAATCGCAGCGTGCATGTCATAGGCGGCTGTGTGCGCCTGGCCGATGGCACCCTGGCCGGCAGCGTGTTGACACTCGATCGCGCAGTGAGGAACATGGTCGCGCTGGCCGGAGTGTCCTGGTCGGACGCTATTCGTATGGCGACGCTGACGCCAGCCACGATCACGGGCATCAGTAATCGCAAAGGAAGGGTCGCACCCGGCATGCATGCCGACCTGGTTGTTCTAGATGAACTGGGCAATGTGCGGCAAACCTGGGTACGCGGCCAACTGGCGTATCAATCCGACGCTCACGCTTAATTTTGAGCTAAGGAGCATTGTAGAGGAGAACTAAAGCTCGACTATTCCATCCATCTCAAGTTCGTGCTTGAGGTGAAATAAGCCACTGCGCATACGCCCTTTGACTGTGCCGAGAGGAAGCCGACACCTTCTGGCTATTTCTGAATGTGTCCATCCCTGAAAAAATGCCAGCTCGATCACTTTCCGTTGTTCGGTTGGAATGCGTAACAACGCCGACCGCACCTGCGCACTCTGCACCAATCTCCACACCTCGTCCCACACATCGGGAAAAGTAACACTTTCATCGCTCTCTAACTCCTCTAACGGCATCGTTTTCAAAAGAGAGCGGCAGCGCGCGGCTCGCAAATAATCAATAGTGCGATGGCGCATCATCGAGATCAGCCAACTACGAACAGTACCCAGGCGTGAAGTATAGGACGCGGCATGTCGCCAGACCGCCAGAAACACATCCTGCAACAATTCTTCGGTAACGTAGCGGTCCGTAACCATACGATAGGTCAGCGAATAAAGCAAACCGCTATAGCGTTGGTAGAGGGATTCCATTGCCCAGGAAGCTCCTGCGGCCAGGGCAGAGATCAAGGATTCATCGCTTAATTGACTGCAATGAGACAAAAGAGGCTCTGCCAGACCATCTATAGAATCAACCACATCGGAAATATCCGTACTCACCTGCTCGCCTTTCACTCCATTTGCCTTCATCAGCATGATTGTATGCTGATGAATAAATAACCCCTAAAATGGAGTATAGGGGATGGAGAAAACCCGAAACATCTGTCAGGCGGCCAATGTAATATAGGCCATGTGGCCTATTTCTGTCACCGATTGACTCAAACGATGTTATTTTCGGATCTTAGTTTGCAATAGGCCAAGTTCGATCGCTCGCACCGCTGCTTGAGTGCGGTCGGAAACGCTGAGCTTAGCAAGGATATGCTCGACGTGGATTTTGACCGTACTCACGCTCAATGTCAGCCCGCGCGCGATTTCGCGATTGGTTTGGCCCTGAGCAAGAAGCTGTAGCACCTCGTGTTCGCGCGGCGAGAGCTGCATTGCCAGTAATTCCGCTTGCGGGGATGCTTCACCGGGCAGATGTCCGAGGACGCGAATCACAATTTCCCGGTTGAGGACGGACTCACCGCGCAGAACACGACGCACCGTGGCAATCAGATCATGCTGCGTAATATCCTTGAGGATATACCCCGAGGCGCCTGCTTTGAGCGCTTCAAGGAGATACTGTGGACTTTCGTGCATGGTGATAAGAATCACTTTTGTCGCCGGAAACTCCTGCTTGATGCAGCGGCAGGTAGCCAGGCCATCCAACTCTGGCATACGCACATCAATCACCGCGAGATCGGGCTGGAGACGGCGACAAAGCGCGAGTACTTCATGCCCGTTTTTGGCCTCACCTATCAGTTCTAATCCACGTTGACCAGCGAGCATCGTGCGCAGGCCGGCTCTGGTAAGCTCATGGTCATCAGCAATCACTATCCGAGCCAGCCCGGATTTTCGTTGAGGGAGCAGATTATTGTTCATAACCCCTGCTTCTTTCATCATCTATCAACGCCGACGCCTCAGCTACCACCAGAGTGCCGACGCCCGGTTGGCTGGAAATCAATAAATGGCCGCCCACCAGTTCCATGCGCTCCTGCATGCCACGAATCCCCATATGTTCGCCGGGATTACATTGATGGGGCAGCGCGCATAGCTCGAAGCCACAACCCCAATCTTGCACCTCCAGATGAACATTCGACTCCCGGCGCTCCAGCACAAGACGCACTTGCGTCGTATGAGCATGTTTTTGCACATTGGTGAGCGCCTCCTGCGCCACCCCAAAGAGCGTCGTTTCAATCGTCGGCGGCAGACGTTCTGATTGAAGCGATTCATCATAGATAACCGTCCAGCCGTCGTTGCGGTGCGCATCGACCTGCAAGCGCAAGGCAGTCGCCAGCCCAAAGTCCTCCAGGATCGTTGGTCGTAAACCAGCGATAAGCCGACGAGCTTCCCTGACCGAGTGCTGCGCTAACTTCAGTGCCTGATCAAGCTCCTGCCTGGCCTGGGGAGAACGTGGATGATAATGACTTGCGAAAGCTTGCAAATGCTGATGGGCGCTGGCCACTACCTGCGCCAGCCCATCATGCAATTCATAGGCAACAAAGCGACGCTCCTCTTCGAGTAGTTTTGCCCGCTTGCGCTCGATGGCATTCTCAAACATCATCAGACCATAGATGGCCTGCCCATCCTGATCGCGAAGCATCGTCGCGGTAAGGTCGGCCCAGAGCGTTTCGTGGTTTTTCCTCAAATATCGCTTTTCCACTTTATAGCTGGAAATCTCTCCACGAAGCGCCTGGGAGGCAAGCAACTTATCTTTTTCGACGTCATCAGGATGAGTAATGGACGTAAGGCTACGCCCAATCAGTTCGCGTTCCTGGTAATCTACCATTTCGCAGAAAGCTCTATTGACTTGCAGCATCTGGTCTTCCCGATCCACAACGGCCATGCCAACCGGCGCTTCGGCAAAAATGTTGCGAAAGCGTTCCTCGCTTTCTTTGAGCGCCCGCTGAGCCTGAATGCTTTCGGTTATATCATACAAAACGATCAGGCGACCAGTGATGCTAAGGCGTCCGTTGCGGCGATAGAGTGGCGAGATGTGCAAGCCAAAGGAGCGCAACATTTCACCCTCGCCCCTGATGACTTCTTTATCCCTCACTACCGGATCGTCACAGCATTCTACCAGTTCCGGCCAGGTGGAAAAAACCTCGGCGAACGGCCGCCCAACCGACCGGGCTGAGCTGCAATTGACAAGACTGCGCGCCGCCGGGTTGAGATCTACAACACGATCCTGGGTATCCAGCACAATAGCGGCGTCTCTCATGCTCTCAATGACGACTTCGCGCGCTATCGGCACGATTTCCAATAGCCCGAAGAAAAAGAGGCCCGCTGCAAACGCCAGGCAAGAGATAATAAAGGCAAAGGGGGTAAGATCCAGGTGAGCGAACGGGCTGAGACCGGAGAGCGTCACAACATTTCCCACCCAGGGCGCTACCACCGCGACGAACAAGCAAGCGCCTTGCAAACAATAGAGATGCGCGGAACGAGCAGAGGCGAGGATGAACGAACAAACGACGAAAGCCCCCAGAAGCAGTAACAGATAGGAGTACGCGATATTGACCCAGTACCACATGCCATGTGTTACGATCAGCGCCGAAAATGGGCCGACGGTGTCCAGACGGATCACATGCTCGAAGGGACCATGGAAGCCGTTGGTCCATATCAATAGCAACATAAAGAGCGGTTCAACCAACAAGAACGCCAGATTCTGACGCGCCAACCAGCGCCCGCGCCCGGTATAGCGAAGCGCGAAGACCAGCCAGAGCGTCGGCGCAGCGATAGCTCCTAGCCAGGCGACGTTGTTCCAAAAGAGCGCCCAGAACAAAGTGAAGCTTGCCAATTCTCGCACATATGCCAACGACCACTCAGCCATCGCCAGCATGAGCAAACAAAACGGCAGTGCGCCAGAAGCAGGTCTGCGGCGCCAGGCTGCCATTGCCAGCAAAATAGATATGACCGCCGAGGCAAGCATAGGAAATCCATACGGGGTAAATTGCCAGTGCATCTCTCTTCCTTTCACGCCTTACATACACCCGATAATCATAGCATCTCCCCAATACAATTTTAACGTATTGGCTGCGCAAACTCAAGCAGGCGGGGCAAGCCGCCAGGTTCGCGGAAGAAACCTGACTGGACACATGAGATATGATGGAGATGATTACGCTATAAAGTATATCGACTATTTGCGTTTGGTCACGTTTTTTTCGAGGAGGCGACCAATGACAGATCTCCCGCGCAATCGCTGGCATATGCTCGCCGTTTTGTCGCTTGTCATGGTATCGCTATCATGCATATCATGCACCTCCAATACGGCGTCGCAAGCGCGTAAAACTCCTACAACGCGGCCCGGTTCGCCATCGGTGGCGATTACCATACCGCCTGCCCCAACAGCAACGCCCACGCCGCAAGTAATCACGCCGCTGCCTTTGAGTAGCGACCCGTATAGTCAGAGTCCGGGACAGTATCGGACAGAAGTTGAGCCGGGAGCGTTTGCCTTCGGATCAACCATCGTGACGGCGCTGCAAGCAGGCCGTTTCAGCGACGAGGGCAGCGCCAACCTCGGTTGGGCCACCTCGCACGACGGCGGCCTGACCTGGAAGAGCAGTTTTCTGCCCGGAACAACGAAACTCAGCGGCGGGTCATATGATCGCATCACCGACCCGACGGTGGCCTACAATGCTCTCTATAACACCTGGCTGATCGGCTCTGTAGCCTTTATCTACACGTCAAACAGCATCGCCGCTCCGGCGGTTCTCGTCAATCTCTCAACTGACGGCGGCCTGACATGGAGCCGACCCGTCGTTGTTGATAATGTTGGCCTTAACGGCTACCTGGACAAAGATTGGGTAGCCTGCGACAACACTCCGACCAGCCCCTACTATGGACATTGTTACGCCGCGTGGGACGATTACGACCGTGGCAATCTGATGGAGATGAGTACCTCGACCAATGGAGGGAAAAGTTGGGGCCGCGTTCAGACCACGGCGGACAATGTGAGTGGATTGGACGCGGGTATGCTCGTGCAACCCGATGGGCGGGTGATTGTGCCGATTCTGGGCAAAGCTCAGACGACCGTCTCCGTCTACGCATCTACCAACGGCGGCGCGAGTTGGAACCGCTCGCTTACTATCACGTCGGCCTATTCATACCCAGCATATGCCCACTACCGGGATCATATCTTGCTCTCGGCGGCCATGGATGGCTCCGGCAGGCTCTATTTCGTGTGGGTCGATTGCCGCTTTGAGGCAAATTGTCACGGCAACGACCTGGTCATGACGACTTCAACGGACGGCGCGACCTGGACTCCGGTACGGCGCATCCCTATTGCTTCTGCCGGCAGCGGAGCAACCTATTATATCAATGGCCTGGGAGCCGACCCGACCACAAGCGGCAACCTCGCCCACCTCGGACTGACCTTCTATTCCTATGCCGCCAATTGTGCAAGCAACTGCCCGCTTTACGCTAGTTTCGTCTCTTCAACCAACGGCGGAAATAGCTGGCACGCGCGACAAACGCTGGCCGGGCCAATCTATGCAAGCTGGTTGCCACAAGGCAACAATAAGGTGGGCGACTACATCTCAACGGTCTTCGCCAACGGGAAAGCCTTTCCCATCTTCGAGATCGCCAACGCTCCCAGCGGGGGCCATCTAAACGAGGGCGTGTATACCATTGCCGGTGGAATAACCGTGTAGATTACGCGCCTAATGCCCGCAAATAGCGATCTGCCGAACGAAGCACAGCGTTTTTGGCGTCTTCGGCCACAATGCTCTCAAACCAACCGCCGTACAAACGCTCGAAGTCGTAAGGCAGGATGCCGTCGCGTATCCTGCTGACAGCCGAGGCCGCAAGCGGGATCATGTTGGGATAGCTATACAGGAAACTGACCCAGCGGCGATCCGCCGCCACCGAGATGGTATCGCCGGTAAGCAGGCAGCCCCGGCCACGCGCGCCGCTCTTCCAGTGAAAGACCGTGCTGCCGGGAAAATGGCCGCCCAGGCGCAGCAGCAGCGCCTCGCTCGTCAGAGGTAGAGTATCGCCGGACCAGAAGGTGATGCGCTCGCTCGGCCTCATTACCCAGGCGCGATCTGCCTCGTGCAGGTAGATACGCGCGTCAAAGCGTTCAGCCCACTCGACCATGCTGCCGTACAGGTGCGGGTGCGAGATGGCGATGGCCTTGATGCCGCCGCGCTGCTCAATGGCGGCGATGGCTTCGTCGCCAAAGTAGCCCATACAATCCCAGAGAATATTACCCTCGTCCGTCTGCACAAGCAGGGGTCGCTGCCCAATAGCGAAGTGCGGCTCCGTGCCGATGCCGGTGAGGTGCGGCTCGCACTCTCTCACGACGTTATGGAAACCATCCGCGCCCATTTTCGCGAGCGTGGTCCATTGCTGCCCGTTATGGCCGACATACTGGCGCTCATCCTCGCAGATGGGACAATGCCGTGGCGCTTCCTCGCCCGGCGCGAACTGCACGCCGCAGGTGACACAAATCCAGGAATCCATGATGGTCCTCCTCGCACTTCTCGATTCATATCTTCTATCGTACAATATCTTCCACGAGCATGTGAAATCCGTTGGTGTGCAATATTGGGTGAGGAATAATCATGCTCTGTCTCAAAAGATACGTGCCTGTCCTTGTTCATCATACGCTCGCGGTGATACACTACCCTGAGTAATGATACCGCTAGATTACTTGAATGGAAAGGGATTATGAACGACATACCTCGAGACAACGCGGGAGTTATTGCGCCGCCGCC
>DATLSW010000030.1:0-10480 GCA_035533955.1 Ktedonobacteraceae bacterium
TCATTGTCAGGAGCGCGCAAGTTGTCTAAGATGTAAAAATAAGTGCAAGTGATTTTGCCGAAGGAATCAGGGATAAAGTTGCAAGGGAGCAGGCAGGTACACTCTACCAACACCAACGACAAGAGGAATGAAGCTTCGATGAATGCAGAAAAACTGATTGGTACAACGCTGGGAACCTGTGTCCTGCAACAAGTGATCGGGCAGGGAGGCATGGGAGCAGTCTATCTGGCTCAGCAATCTCGCCCGCGCCGCCAGGTCGCGGTGAAGGTACTGCTCCCGCCCGCACCACTGTCGCCGCATCAACAAGATGCTTTTCTGGAGCGTTTCCGCCGCGAAACCGACGCCGCGGCTTCTCTGGAACACCCAAATATTGTTCCAGTCTACGAATATGGCGAGCAGAACAACTTCGCGTACCTCGTGATGCCCTATATCAGCAGCGGCACACTGCGCGATACGATTGAAGCTGAAGAACAATTGACGCTGCCAAAAGTGGCGCATTATCTTGATCAACTGGCGGCGGCGCTGGACTTCGCGCATAGCCGGGGCGTCATTCACCGCGACATCAAACCCGCTAACATCCTGGTCTCGCCCGAAGGTCGTCTGCTGCTGACCGATTTTGGCCTGGTGAAGATTATTTCCGACGGACCGCCGCAGGCGCGCCTGACCGGAGCGGGCGCGCCCGTCGGCACGCCTGACTACATGTCACCGGAACAGGTGATCGGGCAGGGCGTCGATGGACGAGCGGACCAATATTCGCTCGGCATCATCGTCTACCAGATGGTAACAGGTACAACGCCATTCCAGGGCGAGACGCCAATGCAAATTGCCTCGCAGCATCTGCAAAGCATGCCGCCAGCGCCGCGGCGCTGGCGGCCCGATCTGCCGCCCGCTGCCGAACAGGCCATTATGCGCGCGCTGGCGAAACGTCCTCATGAACGCTTCACCTACTGCCAGGACTTCGGCGAATCGTTCCGCGCCGCGCTGGCCGCGGCGGGCTTCATGGTCGGCCAGACGGCCAGCGGCATCATCGCCGCTGGCCCGCCGACAGCCACAGCGGCCCGCTTATTTACTCCACGCGGCCTCTTCGATCCTTCCTGGCAAACCGGAACGGCAAGTCCGCAGCCTGCCGCGAGCGGGCGCGGCGCGGACGCAACAACAGCGCGTTCCAGCGGCCTGCTTTCGCGCGCGGGCATGGCTCCCAAAAGTCCGGCCACCGGCCAGATGGCCGTCGCGCCTGACCCGACCAATACCGCCATTGCCGCCGCCACAGGGCCCCTACCAGCCGCTAACGCGCAGCCGATGGCCGGATCGCTCTTTTTGCCCAAAAAGACGCGCGCGCTGCCCGCCATGCCCGGCACGCGGGCGGGCGCGCCAGAAATGCACCAGCTCTCGCCATCGCCATCTCCGCTGATCACAGGCGCGCTTCCCATCCCTATGGGCTACCAGGAACAGGGCGGGGCCAGCACCATCAAGCTGACAGGCCCGGTCAAGGTTGTGCAAATGCCGATCGCGGGCCAACCGGGACGCTACTACACTGGCCTGCTGCCCGTGACGACGCAAACATCCGACGCGGAAGGCATGGAGACGTTGCCTGCCAGGCGCTCCAGCAAACGATGGCGCACCATGATCATTGGCGCGCTGCTCTTCCTGCTGCTCGTGGGTACGGCCGGTTCGTTCTGGTATGTTCGCCAGCACAATGGCGCGCAGTCGCAGAAAGGGACAAGCGGGATCAGCGCCGCCAGCACTCCGAATATCATGGCGACCGCCACGGCCATCGCGCAGGCTGCCGCTTCATCGAACCTGATCTTGAGCGATCCTCTGACGCAAAACATCAACGACTGGCCCATCAGCGCGAACGAACAATTCAGCGGCGGCGCGTACCACATCAACAATACCGGCAACAGCGCCGTGGCCGTCGATCTGCCGCAGCAGTCGTTCAATATGCCCAATGCCTATGCGCTGACGATGTACGAAGTAAAAGGCGCCGATACTTCCAACAATAACTCTTTCGGCATGATCTTCCGCTTTAGCCAGCAGACGCACAGCGGGAAAACGGTGACGTCGTTCTATAGTTTCGAGGTGGTGAACATCGCTGGCGGCGAGTACCGGTTTTATAAGTATAACGACAGCCACGGAGCCGCCAATGCCTGGACAGAAATCTGGCATCAGTCTTTTGGACACGAATATCACCAGGGGCAGGGAACAAAGAATAAGAATACGTTGATCGTGACGTCCAACGGGGCGAACTTCACCTTCACTGTCAACGGGAAAGTGGTAGGGAAAGCCCATGACACATCTCTCACGAGCGGCACGCTGGGAATGCTCGTGAATTTGAAAGGAACCGAGGTCGCCTTCTCAGACCTCAAAGTCACACGGATTCCATAGATTGCTTCTGATCTCATGTGGAGAAGCGAGGATATGAGCGACGGTAATATGTTGTCAGCCATCGAGGCTCTGATGGGGAAAACCCTCGGAACCTGCACCATACAAAATTATACCGGCATAGGGCGCATGGGCATTGTTTATCTGGCAGTGCAATCATCGCCGAGGCGCGACGTGGCCCTCAAAATTGTGCCGCCGGTCGCGGCGCATACGCCAGCGGAGCGCACGGCCTTCGCGGCGCGTTTCTTGCGCCAAAGCAGGACGCTGACCACTTTGCAGCACCCTCACATCCTACCAGTCTACGATTTTGGCATCGAGGATGGGCTTGCTTACCTGGTCATGCCCTATATTCGCAGCGGAACGCTCTTTGACCTGCTGAACCGGGAAGGCACGCTGCCGCTGACAAGCGCGGCGCGCTACCTGGAGCAACTGGCGGCGGCGCTGCACTATGCTCATACACGCGGTATCATCCATGGTGATGTTACGCCCTCGAATATTTTGCTCGACACAGATCGGCGCGTGCTACTGGGCGATTTCGCGCTTACCAGCATCGCGATGGAGAAGCCAACCTCACAGATGCGCCTGCTGCGCTCCGGCATCGCGCTTGGTTCGCTGGCATATCAGGCTCCCGAACAGATCATGGGTGAGAGTGTTGACCCGGCTGCCGACATCTACGCGTTGGGCGTCATTCTGTTCCAGATGCTCACAGGGCAGACTCCCTTTCACGATCCGTCACCTATCAGTCTGGCCGCACAGCAGGTACAGGCAAATGTGCCAGCGCCGCGCGCGCTGCGCCCAGAGATTCCAGATGCCGCCGAGCAGGTCATCTTGAGAGCATTGGCAAAAGGTTACACTGATCGCTATGCCAGCGCGCAGGAGATGTCTGACGCCTTCCTCGCCGCTCTGGGCCTGAGCAGTAGGGGCGCGGGCTTGCCCCGCCCGCTCGGCGTGAGCCAGCCCGACCCGCTCGGCGTGGGCTTGCCCCGCCCGCTCAGCGTAAGCTCTGCCCGCCCACTCAGCGTAAGCTCTGCCCGCCCGCTCAGCGTAAGCTCTGCCCGCCCGCTCAGCGTAAGCTCTGCCCGCCCGCTGCCGGAAAACACAGAAGCAGAAGCACGGACGGGCAAAGCTTACGTCTCTACGGCAATCTTTCCAAAGGATAGCGACCTCCTGAGCGCCAGCTTGCAGTTTCCGCTATCCGCGCCACCGCCTCCACAGCCGCCAGAAACGCCTGCCGTGCCGCCGCTCAGGGAAACAGCTCAAAGCGTGAGCAGTCTATTCGCTCCGCACTGGCAAAACGTCTCGCCATCGGGCGTCGAGATCGCCGATCCGGAGCCAGCCGAGACGCGCCCGGCGGCTCCAGCGTTTGCGCTGCCGCAGAGCATCATGCCCTCGGCGCTTGAACGACAAACTGGCACAGTGGAAAGTAGTCCGCCCGCTATGCAGACGCCTCTGCCGCCGACGCGCCTGGGATTAAGGCGCAAAGCGCGAATGCTGCGTGTGGAGGATTCGGCAACGGCAGTGGGACAGGAAAATAGCGCGGAAAATCCGGTGGCGCTCGCGCCGACCGCGCCTTCCAGGCCGACAGCCACCGACGCCCTCGCGCCCTTGCCCGTAACGCCTCTCGTCGAGGAATCCCGGCCGTCCCGGCCGTCCGATACGCCATCGCAGGAATTGCCCGCGACCAATCCCGGCACAACAGGCACGATGAAACTATCCGCCGCAATGAAAATTGTGCAGGTTCCAGTGGCGGGGCAGCCTGGTCGCTATGTCACCGGATTCTTGCCGATGCAGGCTAATGAAACATCCGACGACGTGGATGAATCGAGCGAGGACGAGAGTTCCTTGCCGGAGACTTCTCCGGCGCGCGCGTTCGCCGCGCGCCTGAAAACACGCACTGACACGCTCCCTATGCGCCAGAAGATCATCGCTGCCGCGCTGGTCGCGCTGGTCATTATCGGCAGTTGCGGCGCGCTGATCTTCGCGCGCGGGCGTTCCGGCACAGCGCCAAAAACGGCCTCACACCCCACCTTCAACGTTCCCAATGTCGCAGCCACCTTTAACGCGCAGGCCACCGCTACAGCGAAAGCCAATTCCATCCTCGTCGATGCGCTGTCGCAAAATATTCACAACTGGCCGATTGCGCGAAACGGCTCACAACTCTACTATTTCGCAGGCGGCGCGTATCACATCTTCGATAACGCGAGCGGACGCAGCGCCCCGGCCTTCCTGCCTGGCTTTACGCTCAAAGAGCCGCTGGTCTATTCCCTGACGATGGACGAAATCAAGGGCAATGACGGCTCGATCAACAATTCGTTTGGCATGATTCTGTTTTTTAGCACGCGGAACAAAGGCGGCCACAGCGACGTTACGTTCTATAGCTTCGAAGTGGTCAACGCCAAAAGTGGGCAATACCAGTTTTGGAAATATGACAGCAGTAACGGGAGCAATCCCTGGACATCGCTGTGGCGTCATAGTTTCGGCAAAGAATATCATCAGGGCCAGGGAGCGAAATTTACTAACACCTTCGCTGTCGCAGTCAGCAGCAGCAACTTTACCTTTCTCGTCAATGGGCATAAGGTGGGATTGCAGCATGATAGCTCGTTCAACAGCGGCGAAATCGGTATGCTGGTCAACCTGAAAGGCACAGAAGTCGCCTTTTCTCATTTGCAATTAACATATCACCTTTAACCGGGTTTGGGGGGAATTTTTTTGAACGCAATACTACTCTGGATAACGCTAGGCCTGACAGGCTTTTTGTGCATTTTGAACGCGGCGCTGGCTTACATCTTCCGCAAACGGCAAAAACGGGAGATTCTCTCCTACGTCGCGGCTGGCTCGCTCGAATTGATCGCCTTCGCGCTGGTGCTGTTCCTGCGCTTGAGCGGCATTCATCATATCCCTTACCGCTTTCCGGCCAGCCTGCCTTTCACGCGCTCGGAGATCGGAGCCGCGCTCGCCATCGGCGTCGGCTTATTCCCGGCAGCCTACTGGCATCGCACGACGCTAGCGCAGTTGCGCGCCAAAATGGCGGCGGACGCGAAAGTGATGAAAGAGCGCGAGGCCGGAGTGCAAGTACGCCAGCACACCCCCGGCGAATGGATGAACTAAAAGTGATGCTGCTCTGCTGTGGGAGGTGCGCCTCCTACAGCAGAGCAGCATCACCGAACCAACCGAACTTTATTTGAGATTCCTCCGCGAGATACGTTTTCCCCTATAGATGCTTGACAATATCCTTTATGATGGTAAGTGATATAACAATCAGCAATAATTCAATTTTGTGACAACGCAGAAGAAAGGTAGTGCCATGTCCACATTCCCCGAACCGGAGACCGCGGCAACCGCACAGCAGCCCTGGGAGCGCGCAATCGCTGATCAGCGCAAGGACGCCGCGCCCGCCATCGTAGTGAGCGATCTAGTGCGCGTCTTCGGACAAAAGGTGGCTGTCAATCACCTCAACCTGACTGTGCAGCGCGGCGAGTTTTACGGCTTTTTGGGGCCAAACGGCGCGGGCAAAAGTACGACGATCAAGATGATGGTTGGCCTTTTGCGCCCAACATCGGGTACGGTCTGGATTGCTGGCGTCGATGTCTGGAAAGAATCGCTGCGCGCGCGTTCGATCATCGGCGTGCTGCCCGAATTTCTAAATATCTACGAGCGTCTGAGCGGGCGCGAGTTTCTCGTCTTCGCCGGCCACATGTACGGTCTGGCCGAGGCCAATATCGCGCGCCGCACCGAAGAACTGCTGCGCGTGCTTGATCTCACCAATGACGCCGATAAGCTGATCGTGGACTACTCTGTCGGTATGCGCAAGAAGATCGCGCTGGCGGCGGCTCTGATCCATAACCCGCAAGTCTTGTTCCTGGACGAGCCTTTCGAGGGTATTGATCCCATCAGTTCGCGCGTCATTCGTGACATTCTGCACGAGATGACGCAGCGCGGCACGACCATCTTCTTCTCCTCGCATATCATGGAGATCGTGGAGCGGCTTTGCACGCGCGTCGGCATCATCAATCAGGGCGTGCTGGTGGCCGAAGGCACGCTGGACGAGCTGCGCCAGCGCGCTAGCGGCGAGAGCAAAGACGCGACGCTGGAAGATATCTTCCTCAACGTCATCGGCGCGCACACCGAAAATATCAACCTCAACTGGCTTGAGTAGGGCCGATTGATCGCACCCCACACAAGGAGTAACATCATATGATGGTGATACATCGCGACAAATTGCGCTGGCTCTTCTGGCTGCGCTGGAAGCTCTTTTTGCGTGGCTTCTCTCGTGACAGGAACCGTATCATTTCGACCATTTTCCTGATCATATTCGGCATTCCCTTTTTCGGCGCCGTCGCCGTCGGCACGGTGTTCGGCTACCGTCTCCTGCCTTATCCCGCCAATAGCGAACTCTTATTCCTGGTGCTGACCGCCGTCTATCTGCTGTGGCTGGCGCTGCCCCTGCTCGAATTTACCGTCAACGAGGGGTTGGACGTCTCCAAGCTGATGCCGTTCCCGCTGACGCGCCTGGAACTGATGGCGAGCCTGCTGCTCTCGACGCTGCTCGACATCCCCATGTTCGGGCTGGCGCTGGTGCTGCTGGCGGTAGTCATCGGCTGGGCCATCTCTGTGCCGGTGGCGATCTTCGTCGTTCTCGCCACGCTCGTCTTCTACGTCCAGATCGTGGGCATGAGCCAGTTAGTGCTGGCGCTGCTTATGCGCACGCTGCAAAGCCGCCGCTTCCGCGACCTGAGCATCCTGATAATCGCGCTCTTTTCGACGGTCTGCTACCTGTCCTCGCAACTGGTCTCGCGGGCGCTGAGTTCCGGCGGCTTCGAGGCGAATCTACAAAACGCGACCTTTTCGCGCTACTTGCAATGGCTGCCACCGGGCTATTCCGCGCGCGCCGTGCAGGAAGCCGCCGTCGGCAACTGGGGATTGGGCCTCGTCTGGTTCGCGCTCTCCATCATCGCGGCCATCGTCGTCCTCTACCTCTGGTCGCAGGTACTCGAACATAGCCTGAGTACGCCGGAAGTTGGAGGCGCGGTGCGCACGCGCACCCGCCGCGCGCGCGCGCAAGGCGCGGCAGTGGATCAGTCGCCAGTCGCTGCCTCGGCCAGTGCCAATGCGCGGCAAGGCTTCCTGACCTCGCAGACCATTACTATGGCAATCAAAGAGTGGAAATACTTCTGGCGCGACCCCCAATTGAAAGCCATGTTGTTCCAATCGGTGATCTACGTCGGCATTGTTGTGCTGTACCCGATCATCAGCGCCACCAGCGGCTCCAACTCCACCAATTTCTCAGTAGGTCTGTTTTCCGTCCCGCTGGCCCTCTTCCTCTCTATGTTCATCCTTTCGTACAACGCGCTGGGTATGGAGCGCGAGGGACTGACGACGCTGTTCCTTTTCCCGGTCGATCCGCGCCGCATCCTGCTGGGCAAGAACCTGTCAGTGGCCGTCCTCGGCCTGGGAGAACTGATCCTGCTCATGGTCATTACCGCCGCGTTATCGCGGGCATGGAACCTGGTACTACCTGTCTTCGTGGTGGGCCTATCCGTTATCGCGGTGGTGCTGGCCTGCGGCAACGTCACATCGATTTTCTTCCCGACGAAGATGCGCGCGTACGGGCGCGGCTTTCGCGCCACCGGTTCTTCGTCGGGCAACGCGGGCTGTATCCGCAGCCTGCTGTCGCTGGCGATGATGGTGGTGACAGTGATCGTCCTGCTGCCCGTAGCGGCAGCGGCGTTTGTACCGCTCATCCTGCACGAGCAATGGCTGTGGATCTTCTGCATACCGGTCGCCCTGCTCTACGCTGTCGCGATCTACGCGCTGGTGATCTGGTTCGCCGCCCCGCAGTTGCTGAAGCGCGCCCCGGAGATTCTGGCAGTCGTGGCGCGGGATCAATGAGGAGTTGAGCGGTCAGACATCTCGCGAGATGTCCGACCGCTCAACTCCTCATTGTGCTATACTTAGCTCAGATACTCGTTATCTGTTCTCTTGGAGGAGCCTATGCCTGTCTCTGTCACCAACTCCAGGTTGATCTACGAGGCGCTGAAAGCCTGCGACATCAAGATCGTCTCCGCCTTGCCGGAAACCTGGCTTGTCCACCTCATGCGTATGGCCGACGAAGACCCCGACATGACCCTGGTGCGCGTCGCTAAAGAAGAGGAGAGCGTCGGCATTTCGGCGGGCGCGCACCTGGCCGGCGTTAACTCGGTCATGCTCATGCAAAATCACGGCCTCCTGGCCGCCATCAATCCCATCGTCTCGCTGGCAATGCTCTACAAAATCCCGCTGCTGATGCTGATCAGCCAGCGCGGCTATTGGGGCGAGAAAGACCCCTGGCAGACGCAGGGCGGCCTCGTCACTGAGCCGATTCTGCGCGCGCTTAACGTGCCGATCTGGCATCTGACCAATCCAACCGACGTGCAGCGCCGCATCAAAGATGCTCAGACACTGGCGCTGGCCGCGCTCCATCCCGTTGCCGTCCTGCTGACCCGCGAACTGATGTGGGAGGATTAAGACCATGATGTTACGCGAAGACGCTTTACGCGCTATTTACCCACACCTGGAAGATCGTATCGTCGTCACCATTATGGGCGCAGTGGCCGCCGAATTGTACACGCTTGGACATCGCCACAACTTCTTCTATCTCGAACACGCGATGGGTATGGCCTCGTCAATGGGCCTGGGCATCGCGCTCGCTATGCCGCAACAAACTGTGATTGTCCTCGATGGCGACGGTTCGCTGCTGATGAACCTGGGGACGCTCAGCACGATGGCACGCTACAAGCCGCGCAACCTGCTGCACATCGTTTTCGATAACGAGAGCCTGCTCTCCGTCGGCGGCTTCCCCACTGCCACCTCGACGGGAACCGACCTGGCTGGTATCGCCAGAGCGTCCGGCATTCCGCAAGTCATGGAAGCGGACACGCCGGAAAGTCTCAACGCCGCCGTTGTACAGGCATTAGAGAGCAACACATTGACCACTATTGTCGCGAAAGTGGCCGCTATCGGGCCAAAAACCTTCCACATGGACTTGCCGCTGCTGGAAAATCGCTTCCAGTTCAAACGCAGCCTTGAAGCCAGGAAATAATTGACGGATGGTCCCTGCCCGCCGTGGCCCTGAACCAACTGCATATAAGGAAAGGAATTTTTTATGGCAACTAGCATCCTGACGCAGCTCATCGAAGAATTGAACGCGGGACGGTTGAAAGTCGTCGATCTAACAACGCTGCTGGGGCCGGAGACGCCGGTGATCGACCTGCCGCCCATGTTCGCCCCCTCGCCCGGCCTGACTCTCACCGAAATTTCACACTACGATAGCCACGGCCCGGCGTGGTACTGGAACGTGCTGAACCTGGGCGAACACACGGGGACGCACTTCGACGCGCCGATCCACTGGATTACGGGCAAAGACCTGCCCAATAACGCCACCGATACGATCCCGCCGCGCCGATTCATCGGCCCGGCCAGCGTGATCGATGTCAGTGCCGACGTGGAGCAAAATCCCGACTTCCTGCTCACCATCGAGCGCGTCGAACAGTGGGAGAGCGAGCATGGCCGCCTCGCGGCGGGCGCGTGGCTGCTGGTGCGCACTGGTTGGAGCAGACACACTGGACGCGAGGAATTTCTCGGTATGCAGGCCGACGGCTCGCATTCGCCCGGCTTTCATCCCTCGTGCGCCGAATATTTAGCGAAGGAACGCGACATTCTGGGAGTGGGCGTGGAGACGGTCGGCACCGACGCGGGGCAGGCGGGCGGTTTCACGCCGCCGTTCCCTTGCCACACCTTCATGCACGGCGCGGGCAAATTCGGCCTGACCAGCCTGGTAAATCTCGACCAGTTACCAATAACCGGAGCTATCGTCATCGCCACGCCGCTCAAAATCGTCAACGGATCCGGCAGCCCCGTGCGCGTCATCGCAATCACGCCGTAGCGATAGGGCTTATTTTGGCACGCTTCCGCCGCCGGAATAAGCTCTCTTTTTTGAGCGCGTTGTATGGGCCAGTTGCATCCAGGGACGCTCGATGAAACGGTAGAGCAGGTACGAGCAGGGGATAATCACCAGCGCCACGCAAGCCCAGTAGAGGGCATATCTTGAAAGAAAAACAAA
>DATLSW010000031.1:0-28699 GCA_035533955.1 Ktedonobacteraceae bacterium
GCGAAGTCGCCGCCGACCGCGCCCTCGGCAAAGTACCACTGCGTGTTCGCCGGCGTCGGCGCGCGCTGCCCATTATAGCTAATCAGGTCAGTCGTCAGACTCGCCGCGTTAAAGCTGCCGAGGCCGGTCGCCAGATCATAGCCGGGCGTGGCAGGATAGAGGCCGCCCTGATAGCCGTTGTAGTCGTTATTGCCCGACGTGATATCGTGAAAGTCGTTGGCATACTGACCGCTGTTCGAGGCGACATCGTACAACAAGGGCGTGATCCAGCCCATGTTGAAGCCGCCCTCTTTGAGCGATTGTTCGTTCGCCAGCGCGGTCATGGCAGCCCACAGCGGCGCGGCGGCGGACGTACCGCCCACGATCAACCAGGGTTCGCTTGCGCTGCACCCGGCCTGAGACACAGTACAGTACACCAGATAGCCAACATAGGGATCGGCATTCAGCGAGACATCCGGCTCCTCGCGGCAGATCTGCCCCTGCGGAGCATTACAGGTTGCGCCGGTGCTGTACTGGTTCTGCACGCCGGGGACATTCAGCCAGCTAGCATCTTCCGTCCAGAACTGACTGATGCCGCCGCCCGAAGCTCCGCCTGAAAATCCCTGCACCGGAGGATCGTTCCAGACTACCTCACCGCTATACTGATCGTTCCCATTCAATGACAGGCTGCTGCCTCCAACGCCCGTCACATAGGGCTGAGAAGCAGGATCACCCGCGTTCAGAACGGTCGTTCCATCATTCCGAATGCAGCCTGAACTGCCTGTATCGCCAGAAGCGGCATACACCGTTTCGCCTTGCGCCGAGGCGAATAAGAAGTCATTATTTTCCACCTCAGCCTCTGACAGGCCAAGGTCATTTTCACATTCGCCCCAACTGGTGCTGATAATGGGCGGGTTGTTCTGGATGATCTGCGCCCACTCGTCAATGTAGCCTTGCCACGAATCCGGCGCTTCATAGATATCCAGTTGGCCCAGCGCGGGAGCGGCGCTCAAGACCTGTTCGGCGTCAAGTTCAACTTCGATAGGGCCTTGATCACCCGGTCCGGGCGACGGTGGCCCGCCATCAATCGGGATGGTGTAGATGTGGGTATGGGTCTGTTTATCATAGCACGACTCATAATTCGTCAGGTCGCTCATCTGAAAGGCATCGAGTTCAAACAGCGCGACCGTTTGACCTTCGCCGTGATCGCCCTCGCTATACAGGCCACTCAGGTTATAGCCGACCTGAATCTGGCCCGGCGTGAAATAGCTCCCCTGGTAGACCGGCCCGGGGCAGAAAAGCGCAGGCCCATTGCTGCTCATTGCTTTGGAGTTGACGCGGCGCGGCGAAACAGGCAACGGTGGATGTTGCCAACGCTGCGCATTGCTCAGACCGCTGACCATCTGTACCGTCGCGGCCAGCGATGATGGCAGGAAGGGATCGGTCGCGTTCGCATAAAAGGACTCGCCGCTGGCGGAGACATACTTATTGATCTGAACGTGAAATACTTGCTCGGCGAGACCGACCGTGCCGCTAAAGTCGATCAGCAGGCGATGGCTGTAGGTCCGGGTGATTGTGAAACCGGACTGCTGCAGGTACTGTTTCACTGCCGTATAGGTCGTAGAGGCCGGAGAAAAGACAGCCTGCAATTGAGCCTGAGTGAGATAATGATGATAATACGCCGATTTGGGATGGGAAATGACGCTGACATAATTTTTTAGCATAGCCTCGTTGCGCAAATGTAGCTCTACCGAGAGCGACAATTGTTGCTGCGCGCTGGCAGGCCCGACGATCTTGCTCTTAGCCACGAGAGCCGGAACATTGCCAGCAATAGCAACTGGCGTACTCAGGGGCGCGGCATGAGCAAAGTCCGCGAAATACACCGCCAGCGATCCCGCGATCAGGACGAGCGCCAGCAATGGAATCAAGATGGCCGGTAAGATGGTGCGCGGGGCGCGGCGACGAGGTCGCCACGGTGATAACGACATACGACGATCTTCCTTCCTCGATAGAGACCCCTCTGTCCTCCATCTCTCTGAATTTGAATTCTTGTCCAATCTGGCTCCCTAAGCCGCGGACAATTGTCAATATATCGTTCTACTTTAGCAGAACTTCCACAGAAAAAGTGAAATTTGGGAAGAAGGTACTATGATCTAGCCAGCACATACGCGGCGCGGGAACAGGACTTGCTCTGTTCCCGCGCCGCGTATGTGCTGGCTAGATCGCAACTTATGAGCCGGTATAGCCGATGACATCGGTACCGCCGGTGTCGCCGCCATAGTTAAAGTATTCCGGTCGTTCCGCCACCACTTGCGCGTTTGTTCCCAACGCCTGCACCACCATCGAGACCGAATCTGGCCCGATGGGGTTCAAGATGTTGTTGATATCCAGCGTGCTGCGGCTGTGCGCGGACATCGCCACTTCTACCTCCAGCACGAGGCTATGCTCCGTGAACAGCGTCACAGCGATGGTCTCGCTGCTGGCAGTCGGGTTTTGCAGTGTCACGTATTCGGTGAACTGACCGCCGGTGTAGCCTTCGGCAAAGGAGTAAACGTTGCTGGCCGCCGGTGTTCCCACCACTTCCGAGATGCCGGAGAGGCTGCCGTGATAGTGGAAGTACATCAAGCGATCGACGACGATGGGCAGGTCGGACGTAACCTGGGCCGAGACCGAGTCCGTCACCTGACAGGGAGACGGATTGCACGTCCCCGGACTGGCATTGGCGGCGTTCACATCGAACTGCTTAATACTCAAAGCCGGAACATAGACGGTGATGGTCTGGATATCTCCACTGGTGTAATCCAGGTTGACCGTCGCGGTGGCCGTCGTCGTGCCGAAGTTCGTCAGGTCGAGATACTCCTGGTAGTCCGTACCAGTATAGCCCTCGGCAAAGAGCCAGTTCGTCCCCGGCTGCGTCGCCCCGACCACGCTGGCCGCGCCGGTCGTCTCGCCTCCCGCGTTGGGGATAACCGCGCTCACGTACATCGGGCGTTCCACCACGATAGGCTGCGTCGCGGTGACGGTAATCGCGACCTGCTGGCGCAAATTCACATCCAGCGGGCTTGCCGTACTGCGCGTCAAGGGAGCCAGCGTTTTCGTCTCTACAAGACACGCGCCCGGCCCATTGCCACCGCAGGTTCCGGTATAATAGGTGATCGTCACTGTCGCCGACTGCGTGTTGCTGGGATTGAGCATGGTCACGAACGTGGAATAGTTCGCTGTGTCGCTCTGCGATGAGTCCGCTTCAGGGAAGTAGTACGTCTCCTGCGGACTTGTCGCGCCCAGCACATCCGTGCCGCTCTTGATACCGAAGTAATTGAAGTACATAGGCCGCTCGGCCACAATCGCTATATTGCTGCTAACGATGGCCGCGACACTGACGTGTCCCGCCGAGGGGCTGATGCCCAGATCATTATTGACGTTGACGGTGGAGCGCGTGCTGGGCGGCACGCTGTGAGTGACGGTGACAACGCCCGGCGAGTGATTCTGCAACAGGTACTTGATTGTGACGGCGGCCGTCTGGCTGGCGTTGGGGTTTTGTAGCGTCAGATATTCCTGGAAGCTGCCGCCCACGCTGCCCTCGGCAAAGTACCAGAGCGCGGCTCCAGGCGCCGTCGCGCGCTGCCCGTTCAAAGCAATCAGGTCAGCCGCGAGGTTGGCGGCGTTGTAGCTGCCCAGGCCCGTCGCCATATCATAACCCGTCGTGGCCGGGTAGAGGCCGCCCTGGTAGTTGCTGAAATCGTTATCGCCCTGCGTGATATCGTGAAAGTCATTGTGATATTTTGTCGAATTGCCTGCGATCTGGTAGAGCAGGGGCGTGACAAAACCCATGTTGAGGCCGCCAGACTTGAGCGATTTCTCATTCGTCAGCGCCATCATGGCTGCCCACATAGGCGCTGCCGCCGACGTCCCCCCCACAATGAGCCAGGGGAACTCAGGGTTGCAACCGCCCACGGGCGACGTGCAATAGATCGGATAGCCCGTGTACGGGTCGGCATCTAGTGAGACATCCGGCTCCTCGCGGCAAATCTGCCCCTCCTGCGCGCTGCATGGTGTTCCAGAACTATACTGGTTCCGCACGCCGGGTATGCTCAGCCAGCCCGCGTTTTCCGTCCAGACCTGGCTGATGCCGCCGCCGGACGCGCCCGTCCCATTATTCCACACCACCTCGCCGCTATACGAGCCATTCTGATTGACGGTCAGCGTCGTGCCGCCCACGCCGGTGACAAACGGCTGCGAGGCCGGATCGCCGACATTGAGAATGGTCGATCCGGAATTATTGAGGCAGCCCGTGCTGCCAGAATCGCCGGAGGCGGCAAAAATGCTCTCGCCCTGCGCGGCAGCAATCATAAAAAACTGGTTCTCTTGCTGCACCTCACCTGGCTCCTGCTGAATCAGATCGCTTTCGCAGTCGCCCCAACTGGTGCTGACAACCGGCGGGTCGCTCTGGATGATCTGCGCCCATTCGTCATTATAGCCCTGGATCGTGTTCGGCGCTTCATAGATATCCAACTGGCCCAACCTGGGAGCGGCGCTCAAGACTAACTCGGAGTCCAGCTCGACCTCAATCACGCCTTGATCGGTCTGCCCAGGCGGCGGCGGCGGCGGGCCGCCGTCAACCAGCGTGGCATAGACAGGCGTGCGGCTCTGCCCATAGCACGCCGCGTAACTGGACAGGTCGCCGGGCAGATACGAGCTTAATTCAAACAAGGCGACCGTCTGGCCCTCGCCGTGATCGCCCTGGCTATACAACCCATTCAGGTTATAGGCAGAGGCCGTCTGATCGGGCGTATAATACTGGCTGCCGTGGCCTGGACAAGCAACATTCGCCGGGCCAGCGTTGTTCTCCTGCTTGCTGACTGGATGGCGCGTTGCTACCGGCAAAGGCGGATGCGACCAGTGAACAATATCGTTCAGCCCGTCGATGCTCTGCACGACACCAATCAACGACGAAGGCAGCAGCGGATTCGTCGTATTCGCGTAGAACGTTTTACCACTCGACGCCCGGTAATTATTGATCTGGATGCGAAAAACCTGCTCGGCCAATCCAACCATTCCTGTGAAATCGATCAACAGGCGCTGCGGATAGACCTTTGTCACGGTGAAACCGGCATTGCTTAAATAAGACAGCGCCGCGGCGTGCGCGGCAGGCGTGGGCGCGAAAGCATCCTCAATTTGTGCCGCGCTCAGATAGCGATGATAATTCAGCGCGCGTGGCTGATTGATGGTCGCCAGATATTGCTGTAGCAGGCCAGTATTGCGCAGCTTTAAGCTGAAAGACAACGCCAGCGGCTGGCGCGGATCGAGCGGGCTAACCAGGGAGCTATGCGCCACCAGGGACGGTACAGTCCCGCCCAGGGGTACGAAAGTAGCGGCTGGCGAAGCGCGCACCAGGTTTTTCAACGATGGCAACAGCGATCCGGCAATCAACAGCAGGGCAAACAGCGCGGTGACGAGCAAAAGCGCTCTGGAACGCCGGGGATGGCTGCCGCCTGCGAATCTGAAGAACGAAGACATATTGACACCACCTCACTACAGGATAGATTTCTTCTGGTCACGTCGTTATCATTGTAGCAAGGCAGCGAACTGATACACGTCAATATAGCGTTCGCCGGATCGCTTTGAAACCGGTAGAGGCGCGGACTTGCCTTCCATGAGATAATACAGTGAACCTTTCTGCCACAACTCGCTACTTATAATGAGGCGAGGTTTTGTGGATAGTGATCATCGTGGCGACAATAACTATGTATTGATTGATTTGAACAAGAGTGAAATGAATGGAGCTTTATGGCTGAGACAATACAGACAGCGCCTGGCGTGAACGCCAGTAAGGCGCGTTCCAGCGAGGTAGTGCTGCGCACGCGCAATCTCTCCAAACGCTATGGGAACCGCCTGGCCGTGAATAACCTCAACCTGGAGGTGCGGCGCGGCGAAATCTTTGGCTTCCTCGGCCCCAATGGCGCGGGCAAAACGACGACAATTCGCATGGCTCTCGGACTGATCACCCCCACAACCGGCAGCGTCGAGATTCTGGGAGCAGACATCGCCACACAACGATCGCGTATTCTCCCGCGCGTTGGGGCGCTGGTGGAGACGCCCGCGCTGTACACCTACCTGTCGGGGCGTTCCAACCTCCGCGCCGTCGGCTCCGTCCTCGGCGGCGTGCCGCAGGCGCGCATTGATGAGGTACTGGGGTTGGTCGGGCTGCGCGAGCGGCAAAAAGATCGGGTGCGAACTTACTCGCTGGGCATGAAGCAGCGTCTGGGTGTCGCCATCGCCCTGCTGCAAGACCCTGATGTGCTGATCCTCGATGAGCCTGCCAATGGCCTCGACCCGGCAGGAATCGTCGAGATGCGCGACCTGATGCATCGCCTCTCAGACGAGGGCAAAACGGTCTTCATTTCGAGCCACCTGCTCCCGGAAATACAACAGATATGCACGCGCGTGGCAATCATCAATCTGGGAAAACTGGTCACAGAATCGTCGGTCGAGGATCTCACACGCGGCAAGGGTGAGTTTGTGGTGACGCTCGATCGACCAATGGAAGCCCTCGCGCTGGTGCAGCAACAATCCTGGGGCAAAGACGCGCATCTCGATGAGAACGGCGCACTCGTCTCCCTGTCCCCTGGCGGACGCGGACGCGAGCTGAACGTTTTCCTCGTCAACGCGGGCTTTGCGCCCGATACGATCACCGCCTCAACACAGGACCTGGAAGAAGTCTTCCTGCGCCTGACAAACAACGGTTCAGGAGGAACACAAGTACAATGAGTACCGTTATGACACCCACCGCCGCGGAACACACTCACGGACAAATGCAGAACGCGCGGCCCAGCTTTTTTGGCATCGTGCGCGGCGAGTTCTTCAAAATACTACACCAGCGACTCAACTGGATCATGCTGATCCTGCTGGGCGGCATTGTCACGTTCCCCTACGTGATTGAATTGACGTTGAAGCGTATCAGAGATGGTTTGACCGGACCGGCCAGTGGTCAATTAAATTTCTTCTACAACGGCATGGAGGCGAACTTCTCGATCTTGCGCGTCTTCATCGGCATTTTCCTGCTGATTCTGACGGCGCGCGTGATCGGCCTGGAATATCAACTCGGCACCATCCGTATCCTGCTCGGCAGGGGCGTAGGACGGCTCCAACTGCTGCTGGCGAAATTGCTGACGATTGTGCTGGCGGCGCTGGCGCTGTTCGTGCTGGCTATCGCCTACAATTTGCTGCTGTCAACGCTCCTGGTCACCATAGTCACGGGCAATGTAAGCGCGTTCAATGCCTTGACGCCTCAATTCTGGTCGGACAGCGGGCTGTATGCGCTGACGGTTCTGATCAGCATGGGCGTGACGATCTTGCTGGCAACGGCGGTCACCGCTCTGGGACGCTCGCTGACGGTGGGCTTGAGCGTGGCCCTGGCCTGGTTCCCGGTAGACAATATCGGCACGCTCTTCATGGCGCTGGCCTACCGCCTGACGCAGAACGATTTCTGGCTGAGCATCACGTCCTACTTCCTGGGACCCAACCTGAACACAATGGCGAGCGTAGTGCTGCCGCAGCGCAACGGACAACCAGCTCTGACCATCGGAGCCGCGCCTCTCACTTTTACCGTGGGGAATCAGGTGCATGGCATCGTCGTGAATAGCACGCATACGCTGCTGGTAGCGCTGGTGTACGCCGTGATCTTCGCGGTAGTTGCCGTCGTGCTGACGTGGCGGCGCGACGTCATGGAGTAATAGCAAATCCGGCAGAACAATGGGGCGGCGCAATCAATTGCGCCGCCCCATTGTTCTGCCGGATTTGCTATGAGTGAATCCTATTTCGCTCTCAGGTTCAGTTCAGGTTTAACTCAGCATCGCTTCACATAGCTATGCTATACTTTCAGTAGTACGGGGAAAGGTTCAAACAAAGAGAAAAAGGAGCATTCCACACTGTATCTACCGGTATTTTTGCACAACATGACGCTCCTGCCAGAGATAGGAGAAATAACAATGAAAGCGCACATACTGGTCGTGGACGATGATCCACGTATCACCAATCTGCTGAGGCGAGTTCTGGCTTATGAAGGCTACAGCGTGGCTATCGCGGCCAGCGGCAATGAGGCGCTGAACCGATCACTGGAGCGCCCACCCGATCTGATTGTCCTCGATATCATGCTGCCAGGACTTGATGGAATGGAGGTCGCGCAGCGACTGCGCGCCGCTGGCGACAATGTTCCTATTCTGATGCTCACAGCGCGCGACGCGGTTGAAGATCGCGTGAAAGGGCTGGAAACGGGTGCCGATGATTACCTGGTTAAGCCCTTTGTCCCGGAAGAGTTGGTGGCGCGCGTGATGGCGCTGCTGCGGCGCAGCCAGGAGGGCCGCCAGGAGGTGCTGCGGTATTCCGATATCGAGCTGGATGTAGGAACACGCATCGCCCGGCGCGGCGCGCGCGAGATTGAACTCTCGCCGACCGAATTCGAGTTACTCGCTCTCTTACTGCGGCGTCCGCGCCAGGTTCTCACCCGCGAAATCATCCTGGATCGTGTCTGGGGACTGGATTTCGAAGGCTCCTCTAATGTGATGGAAGTTTACGTAGGATACCTGCGCGCCAAGCTCGAGGCCGAAGGCGAGCCACGGTTGATCCATACCGTGCGCGGTGTCGGCTATGTTTTCAAGGAGTGACAGGATGCAGCAAAGGTCTCTCAGCAGCACCAATGCTTCTCTGTACGCTGCATGTGCGCAATGGTGAATAGTGGGTAATATGGAACTGCGCGCGCGAAAAGCGCCCGTGCCAGGCAGGCCGCGCTCCCTGCGCCTGCGCCTCATGCTGTGGTACAGCACCCTCATCACCATAGCGCTTGGCTGCTTCGGGATCCTGATCATCATCATGACAACCAGAGCGCTGAACCAGGTCGTAGACAATACGCTCAGCTCTGAAACCCGCGTTGCGTCGCTTGACCTGACCCATGAACTATTTCCGGTCTCTCCCTATTGGCCCGCGCGGCTCTCTATGACTACCATTGACACATACAGCGAGCCGGGAGTGGTGGTCGAGGTAGTGGATACGCGCGGTGAGATACGCTATTCGACGACGACGAGTCCAACCATACATATCCCGTTCAGCAGCAACAGCATCCAGGCCGTGTTGACCGGTCAAACTTTATGGTACACGACCAGGATCGGCGGCCAGCATGTGCGGATAGAGGCATCGCCCGTTACTGCTCCAGCCAATGGGACGACTTCGGGTTCAGGCCCAATCATTGGCATGGTGCTGGTTGCGAAATCGCTCATCAACGTGGATGCTACGCTGCTCACGTTACAGGTCTTGCTTCTGCTGGTAGGTCTGGCAACGCTGGTGGGAACTCTGATTGGCAGTTGGCTCATCGCGACGCGCGTGCTACAACCGCTGGCGGAAATTGTCGCAACCGCGCGCGCCATCGTCACTTCTACCGTGCGCGGCACACGCCTCGGCAACCTGAGCAGGCGCGTCCCCCGGCCACACGGACACGACGAGATGGTGCTGGTAGTGGAAACGTTCAACGAGATGCTCGCTTCCCTTGAGAGCGCCACGCAGGCCCAGCGCCGCTTCGTCGCCGACGCCTCCCACGAACTACGCGCTCCACTCACCACGATCCAGGGAAACCTGGCCTTCTTGCAGCGCCACCTCGAGGAACTCCCGCCGGACGAACGCCGCATCATGCTCGCTGACGCCCACGAAGAGACCCTCCGGCTGGCAAAACTGGTCGAGGATTTACTGCTGCTGGCTCGCGAGAACGCCGGCGAGGAGACCTCACGCGAACTACCGGAGAAGACGGTCACGCGCAAGGAGAAGACGCGCGACGAGCCGCCCGTCGAACTCGATCACGCGGTCCTCCAACTGACGCGCCAGCTACGAAGACGTTTGAGCATGGAGGGATCGCCAGTGAAGTTGGAGATCGGCCACATAGAGCCGGTGCGCGTCCACGGCGATGAAGAAAGCCTGCGCCGCGTGGCACTCATCCTCCTGGATAACGCGCTCAAGTACACCCCCAGCAGCAGTGAAGAGGGCATGGGGCGCGTGATAGTCTCTGTGGAACGGATAAACGGGCAGGCGGTGCTGCGCGTGCGTGATACGGGCATCGGCATCGACCCAAAGGATGTGACACACCTCTTCGAGCGGTTCTATCGCGCCGATCGCGCGCGATCGCGTCAAGGCACGGGCCTGGGACTTTCCATCGCCCAGACCCTGGTCGAGCGAATGGGCGGCCATATCACCGTTGAAAGCGCGCCCGGCAAAGGCAGTGTCTTCAGCGTCTGGCTACCGCTCGCGTAAACTCCAGGTCAACGACCGCGCATGGTGCTTCTGTGAACGAGAGCAAGCAGCGCGTATTGACGAGCGAGCAGGTGCAGCGATTCATTGCCGACCAGACTCTTTTGTGAAACTTCATCATTGCGCCCCTACTTGATCCCATCCCTCCGGTAGGATATACTTAGCTTATACTCCAGTATTGTTGAGCAGCACAAATTGTACCTGTAGTGTGGTCGTTCCATGTTTGTAGCACAGAGAAGGGTGAAACACCACATGCCTCAACCGGATAAGCACGATCCTAAAGGCTCACCGAAAACTACGAACTCGAAAAAACATTCCCGCTTGATTCGCTTCGGCATCACCGGCCTCTTACTCCTCGCGAGCATAGTACTGGCGGCCATCGTCGTCATACGCCTCACGAGCGTGTCCGGCGTCGCCGATCGCACGGTTGAGGAGCCAATCAGCACCGTGCTGAACATGGGAGCGCAGCACAAACTGCGCTCTGTGGAGATCAATGGCGACGATATTTACGCGACCGGCACAAATGGGACGCGCTATCACACGTACAAGGAAGATGGGCAGTCGGTGACTGAGGTGTTCTGGCATGATGGCGTGAGCGTCACTGTTGACAATGGGCAGGGGGGAACATGGATTGAAGCCGTCGTTGATGTGCTACTGCTGCTACTCGTCATCAGCGCGGTCATCTTTATTATACGGCGCAGCGGTCTGGGCGGGCAGGCGCTCCCTTTCGCGAGGTCCAAAGCCAGGCGTTTCAACGAGTCGCGGCCATCGATTCTCTTCAAGGATGTCGCTGGCGTGGACGAGGCCAAAACGGAATTGGAAGAGATCGTCGAGTATTTGAAAGAGCCGTCGCGCTTCACCGCGATGGGGGCGCGCATCCCCAAGGGCGTGCTGCTGGTAGGCGCGCCCGGCACGGGCAAGACATTGATGTCGCGCGCAGTAGCCGGGGAGGCTGGAGTCTCCTTCTACAGCATCAGCGGCTCCGAATTTGTGGAAATGTTCGTGGGCGTGGGCGCGGCGCGCGTGCGCGATCTCTTCAAAGAAGCGAAAGACCATGCCCCGTGCATCGTCTTCATCGATGAGATCGATGCCGTCGGTCGCCGGCGCAATCACTCCGCCACCGGGGGCAATGACGAGCGCGATCAGACGCTCAACCAGTTGCTCGTCGAGATGGACGGCTTTGATAAGCATATCAGCGTCGTCGTCATCGCCGCGACGAACCGGCCCGACGTGCTTGATCCGGCGCTGCTGCGCCCTGGCCGCTTTGACCGGCAGGTGATGCTCGACAAACCGGATATTCGCGGTCGCCTCGCCATCCTGGAAGTTCATGCCGCGGGCAAACCACTGGACGAGAACGTGACGCTGGCCGATCTGGCGCGCCAGACGGCGGGCTTCTCCGGCGCGGATCTCGCCAACGTCTTGAACGAGTCGGCGCTGCTGGCCGCGCGGCGCGGCAAACAGGTCATCCAGCAACCAGAACTGGAAGAGGCTATTCTGCGCGTGGTGGCCGGCCCAGAACGCAAAAGCCGCCTGATCACTGAGGCCGAGAAGTCGATCATCGCCTACCACGAAGTGGGACACGCCATCGTCATGCGCTGTACGCCGGGAGCCGACCCGGTATCGAAGGTCACAGCCATTGCGCGCGGCATGGCGCTGGGCATCACCGTGCAGTCACCAACGGAGGATCGCTACCTGCTGCGCCGCTCGGAACTGATGGCGAAAATGATCGGCGCTATGGGAGGCCGCGCCGCCGAGGAACTGATCTTCTGCGACATCACCACTGGAGCCAGCCAGGATTTCGAGTATGCCACCAACATCGCGCGTCGCATGGTCTGCGAGTTCGGCATGAGCCCGCTCGGCAATGTCACGCTCAAAGCGGATGCCGAGGGCAACGCCTCCATCAGCGCCGAAACCGCCGCCCGCATCGACCAGGAGATTTATGCCCTGGTAGACACGGCTTACGCGGCGGCGCTCGCCGCGTTACGCGAGCATAAGGACAAGCTTATCGAGATTGCGGAGCATCTGACCCTGGTGGAGACTATTGAGGGGCCAGAACTCGACGCGATGTTATTTGCGGCATAATCATGACACGCACATTTATTGCACTTGAACAAGACGCAGCTTTGCAGCGCCATCTGAGTGAAACGATACGCCAGATGGCACGAGCTTTGCCTCGACTGAAATGGGTCGATCCGGCTACTATTCACCTGACGCTGGCTTTCCTCGGTGAACTGACGGACGAACAACTGGCAAAGGCCGCGCAGGCCAGCGACGCGGCCGCGCGACAGGCCGATCCGTTCAGTTATCGCCTCGCGCAGTTGGGTACGTTCGGCGCACCGCGCCAACCGCGCGTCGTCTGGGTTGGCGTAGACGAAACGTCCGGCAAGTTGACACGCCTGCAACGCATTCTTGCACACGAACTTGAGCAGCGCGACTTCGCGCTAGAGACGCGCCCGTTCTCTCCGCACCTGACGCTGGCCCGCGTCAAAGAGCCATTGCCGGCGGCAGACCTGCAAACCTTGCAGCGTCTTCTCGCCGACCAGCAACTCAACACGCCATCGCCTTTTTACCGCGTACAGCGCGTCAGTGTGATGAAGAGCGAACTGTCGCGCGCCGGGGTGGTATATACGCGACTGTACGATAGTTTATTGGGAGAGTGATAGCAAATCTGCTGAACAGGTGTGGCGGCGCACCTGTTCAGCAGATTTGCTACAATCACCGGGGCAAACGCGAAAGGCGGCCAGCGAGCATATGCTTGCTGGCCGCCTTGCTTTCACTAACGATACGTTCTGCTGTGGCTTCCCACAAACCGTTACTGGTTCGTCGTACAGGGGTTCTTCGACAAAATTTGCCGGAAGTTATCGAAGATGGTGATTGGCGATCCACCCAATCCGGTATACGCCAGACCCAGCAGCGTGCCATACTGCGCGTTCTGACCGAAGTCATTCACGCTCTGCGGCATGTGATTCCCCAGACGCCAGACACATCCCGCTTTGGTGTTGGTGATACTGTAGAACGGGTAGAACACCGCCGGCGTGCCATCGTCCGTCAGCGGTATCAACGTGCAGCCAGCGCCAGTGTTGATGTTACACACATTCGGGTCTTCGACGATTGGCAGGTCCGTCTCAAAGGCCATCCTGCTGTAGTTGACGGTATAGGTCGAGCCTGTCAATGGGCTGGTGAAGCGAATGGGCGTCGGATGCAGGCTGTAGTTGCCATCAGGCCAGACGTTCTGGTAGGGCATACCGTCGAAACCGGCATTCGTACCTAGACAGCCCGACACTTGCACCAATGTGGAAAACGACGCGGGGAAACAGTAGGCGTCATCGCCATCGGTCGGCTCCTGGTCGGTCTTCATGCCTTCCGTATTGCCTGACGGGCAGTTGCCGCCGACGCTGATGGCATTCGGGCCATTGCAGAAGTCGAAGTGACCGATCTCATCAGAGAAAGCGACGTTGTAAGAATGGGCTGCCCAGGGAACGCGCGTCTTCTCGGAAGACGTGCTGTACATCGGGTGGAAATTGTAAGGGACATTCTGGCAGGTCGTGCCGGTGGGAGCAAACTTGACCCCGCCGAAGCCGTTCTTCGCGCTCGCCGTCATGGAGCCGGACTGCCCGCTCGTCTGGTCAGCAATCTCGATCTTCAGCCCGTTAGCAGTATCATGCATGGTCACAGCGATCTGATCGCCGGAGTTCATGAACAGGTCTGCCGATGGATTGGGCGTGAAGGTGTTGATATTCGAGTCAACGGGGTTAGGTGGAGAATTGGGCTGCGGAACGCCACTCTTCGTGATGAAAGCGAAGTTGACGTACTCAATCCCAGTTCTAGCTGCACAGGTGGGATTCAATTGCTGCCCGGTGACGGGATTCTGCGAGAGACTGTCAATATTCAGCGCCGCGCACCACTGAGTGGCAGCGCAACTGTTGCCAGCCGGCCAGGGCGCCCAGCCAGGAGGATAGAACTGCATCTCCATGAAGGCGCTTCCGGGATGCTTGGGACTGATGGCCGGATCAACAATGTTCTTGTCGCTATCAGGCGTGCAAGTACTCAGCAGTTCAGGATAAGACTGCGTATCGCACATCGCCATCCCAAACCAGAAGGCCGGGTGAAGTTCAAAATTGTAGCTTTTGCCCGGCTCGTTTGGGTTGGCCGACGGCGGGTCCGATGGCAGCGTGAGAATATATTTCATACGGTTGCCCGAACCGGGGACGTTGGAATAAAAAAGATTCGATGGCTCATCATGTCCGACATAGTAGCCAAAGATCTGCTCGGAGTTCCACACGTCGGCGCAGATAGTGCGATATTCGCAATTAATAGTCATGTGCTTGGAGCTTGTAGTGGCGGCAGAAGCAGCATGGGCGCGGGATGGCGTTGCGTAGCCATACCAGATTCCCACTCCCACAAGGCTGCAAAGCAGGACGCTGAATACAAGCAGCGTGAGCTTTGAGCGAACGATCTGCATGCAAAAACCTTCCTTTCAAAACATTATTAGCCGTGTTTAGATAAGGTACGCGATGGGATAAGACGCGAACGGGTTCTGAGATCGCCGAAAAGGAATATGAGTAGCCACAGCGCCTGAGG
Organism: Ktedonobacteraceae bacterium; assembly: GCA_035533955.1. Lineage (GTDB taxonomy): Bacteria > Chloroflexota > Ktedonobacteria > Ktedonobacterales > Ktedonobacteraceae > CADDZH01. The sequence goes on from DATLSW010000031.1 coordinate 14,851, forward strand.
CAAACAGGAATTGCCCTGTTTATTGCAGGCAGAAAACAGAACGGCACTTCTGAAAATGAAATCCCCACAAGCAATTATAAATCTTTTTTTATGTATTTTCAATACATTTCGTAGAGATGCTATTCGTTGTTCAGCCCCTCGATCTGCGCGATTGCTTCATCGCGCGAGATCGTTCCCGCCAGCAGCGCATCGACGATGCGCGGTACGGAGCGTTCTGGCGTGGCTGGCGGCGCGGGCGTTGCCGCCGCGGCGGTTTCTTCTGCTAGAGGAGCGACGACAGGCTGTATTGCACCTTCCGCGAGCATTGAAGGTGTCGTAGCCGATGGCGCTGGCGGCTTTGGCGCGGCCCCGATGAGATGCTCGCGCCGCGCGGTGCGCAGGTAGATGATGGCTACCAGCGCGCCAATGATCAGGGCCGCCAGGCCCGCGTGCGCCGCGAATTGCCAATCGCCGCTCTGCACGCCCAGGCCGGCCGTGCCGTAGAAATAAAGCGCGGTCGCTCCGCCAATTGCTCCGGCGACGATGCCCGCGCCCAGCAGCGCCAGCACAAAGCCGCGCAATGGGGCCACGAACCTGCTCTGTACAGTGCGGCGGCGCAGTATCACATCCAGAGGCAGGTACGCGACTCCGCCGATCAGCAGCGCCCAGGCGTTGGCCCAGTCTTCTGGACTCAACGAGCTGGTCGGCATGATCTGATTCAGGAGATTCAGGATAAGCGAACCGCAGCCCCACCAGAACACGACTCCAGCAACGATGGCCGCGATAGCGTTGACGATCAGCAGCATGGTGGTGCGCTCTTGCGCCTGTCCCTGGGCCGCGCGGCGCAGCCAGTAGAGGTAGATCGCGCAGGCCAATACGCCGAAGCTCAGCGGCGCGACAATATCGTATGGCGCGAAAGGCCCGGAGATCTGATGCTGGCCCGGTAACGCTCCCAGTATGGACAGGACGATCAGCGACGCGGCGCGATAAATGCCGACAATCACGAAGATCAGGCCGTAGCCAAAACTGAGGTAGTGCAGGACACGGCGCAACAGTGACGCGCTATCCTTGCGACTCAAGTAGCCGTAGCCCAGCCAGAACAGAACCGCCCAGAGCAGGGCCGCGATCTCGCTGAGCAGGTTCGCGTTCGGACAGACCGTAAAACCGCCGCACGGCGCAAGGCCCGTTCCACGTCCTTGAAAGACCACATCATCGATTAACTGCCCAACCGTTCCCAGCCAGTAAAAGGTGATGATAATCAGCAAGATCAACTGCGTGCCATAGAAGTGCAGGCGCTGGAAGACGACCGCGGTCCCGGCAGTGGCCTGAGCGCGCCTGCGCTCAAACTCGGCGACTCCCCAGACGCAGAGCGACGTGATCGCCAGCGCGCAGGGAATGTTCAGATTAGAAACGTATTGCTGACCGAACGAGCCAATGACGTTTATTCCCGCGCTGACGCCAACAATGTAGCTGACAAGTTCAAGCGCATTCAGGAAAAACGCGCGCACGCCGCTATTGCCCGCGCTCGCATCGCCGCGCATATCCCGTAGCACCAGCCAGTAATGCAGGCCGCCGATACCTGCCGCGACGAGCAGCGCGACCAGCGCGTAAACAACCGCCTGCGTGACATCCGCGTTACTCGGCGGCGTATTTTGACCTCTGAGTGATGTCAGGCCCAGCATGGTTTGCAGGAATTGGAATACGCCGGAAGCAGCGAAGATCACCATAGCGATAAAGACAGCATAGAGATAGGAGCGATAGAGGTTGCGCAGCATCACAGTCAGCCTTTCCTTGCTCTCTAGAAGGAAGCAAGAGTTTTGATAACATCTGCTAGTATGACGAAGCACACAGCTATTTTTATCCCATCAACTTACTTGCGTGGTGAACACGACGAGGCGCTGATCGTAGCCGTGGCCCGTCCACACGCCATTGCAGGTGATGAGATTGAGGTGATGCCCGCCGGTTGGGCCAAAGACGGCGTTGATAACTTGCGGGCCGGGCGCGTCGGCTGGATAGCTGACGACGCGGTTGACGACAAAGCGCAGCGTCGTGCCGCCGAGCGTGACGATGGAAATAGTATCGCCGGGCGCGAGATCTTTGAGATACCAGAAAATAGCCGGGTCGCCGCCGACGCGATCAACATGACCGGCAATGACGGCATTGCCGTTTTGCCCCGGAGCCGCGCCGGGGTCATACCAGAAGACACTGCTCCAGTAAGACGAGTTGATGGCTTTGGAGACGGGCGCGTTCATGACGCCGGACGCGGTTTTGCCGACGAAGATGATAGGAGCATTGACATGAATGGCGGGAATCTGCAAGCGCGACGGCTGCCACGGCTGGCCGGATACCGAGTCCGCGGAAATATTAGCAGGCACTGGCGCATGACTGGCGATGTTATATGCCATAACAGCAATCACCAGCAGCGCGATCAAACTACCGTAGAGCAAGAGCTTTTTCATGCCATATTCTACCACAAGGTTCTCGCAAACGCTTGCGTAATCCCTTTGCTTATGCTATCTTAGCGGCGCGACGGGCCGGAAATTTCAGTAGTTTAAGGAGTTTCATGAATACAATAGCGGCATCGTCGCTTTGTATTGCGGCGCAGAGTCTATTCCGCCCGCGTGGCTTGCGGCCAGAGAGCCGTTGCCAGCATGGATATAGTAGTAACAGATGTTACAATTCTTTCGGAATATCGTATTACCATATGATGAACGAATAAAGTGCCAACGGCATCTGTTCATACCATAAAGAATGAAAATGAGAGGAAATTTTGTAATGTCTGATACAGGGTTCACGATCTGGCTGACGGGATTATCTGGCGCGGGAAAATCGACGATCTCTAAGGAGATTGAGCGGCGGCTCAACGCCATTGGACGCAACGTGGAGATCATGGATGGGGACGTCATACGCACTAATCTGAGCAAAGGTCTCGGCTTCAGCCGCGAGGACCGCATCACCAACAACAAGCGCATCGCGTTTGTGTGCAGCCTGCTAACGCGCAATAGCGTTGCCTGCATCGCCGCCGCGATCTCGCCATATAGTGAGGCGCGCGATTGGGCGCGGGAGACCATCGGTAACTTCGTCGAAGTGTACGTGAAGTGTCCGCTTGAGATCTGCGAAGAGCGCGACGTGAAGGGTTTGTACCGGCTCGTCAAAGAGGGCAAGAAGAAAGAGTTCACCGGCAAAGACGATCCCTACGAGGAACCGGAAAATCCCGACCTCGTGGTCGAGACCGACAGGGAAACAGTGGCCGAAAGCGTGGATCGCATCCTCGCGAAGCTGGTCGAGCTGGAGTATCTGAGCGCGGTCATGATGCGCTAGCAAGCGCCAGGTCAAGGGTAGAGAAAAATCAGGGCAGCGGTTGAACCGCTGCCCTGATTTTTCTCTACCCTTGACAAGTATGCGATATATCGTTATACTTTTGAAAGTAACGATATATCGTTATCTGTGACAGGCGGAAAGGGGTCTCTCAAAACTCTTGACAAGAGCATTCACCTTCATTATAATTAGGTTGCCTAATAAATTAGATACCAACGTACTTACCAATCTATGAGATAGGAGAGATAAACAATGACAGTTCAGGCCAATGCAACCGCACAGAAGCTTTTGCAGGCTCTCGATCAATTTCATAGAGCAAAGTGGAATGAACAACAAACATTTGCAGGCTGCAAACCGAGCGAGATCAGGGTGCTGTTCTGCATCAAGAACGGGGCGATAGCTGGCGCGCCCATGAAGGTATCAGAGATCAGCAAACAGATGCATGTGACCTCGCCGACCATTACCCAGTTGCTCAATAGCCTGGAGCCGAACGGATTCGTCGAACGGCAGATTGACCCGGATGACCGGCGCTCTGTCGGCATCAAGCTGACGGAGAAAGGCGAATGGGTCACTGAGCGAGCCTGGGAAGGCTTCTTAGCCGCTCTACAGGGATTGATCGATTACCTGGGCGAAGAGGACAGCGAGCGGCTGGCCGATCTGTTATTCAAAGTGCTTCGCTATCTTGAGGAAAGACAAGCCAACGTGCATCAAGCGCACTGGAGCGAAAGCAGAAATGAGGAACTATGATCAAATTATTGCGGTTCATGAAACCGTATCGAGCCATACTCGTTCTCGTGGTAGTACTCGCCTTTGGGCAAGCCCTGGCGAACCTGTACCTGCCCACGTTGATGGCGGATATTGTCGATAACGGTATTCTTCATCAGGTTAACGGCGTTATTAAGCCGGATACCGGCTACATCTGGAGAACCGGCGGCTTGATGTTCGTGATCACCCTGGGTGGCACCGTGGCCGCGGTCATCGGCATTTTCTTCTCTTCCCAGGTGGCGACCGGCTTTGGCAAAATCATCCGCGCCAAACTGTTTACGCATGTGCAACGCTTTTCGCTGCACGAGTTCGATATAATCGGCTCATCCTCACTGATCACTCGCACCACCAACGATACGACGCAGGTGCAGCAGGTGACGGTCATCGCCCTGAATATGATGATCACCGCCCCGATCACGATGGTAGCCGGCATCATTCTGGCACTTAACCAGGATGTCGGGCTGACCTGGATTCTGTTGGTAGCGATGCCCGTTCTGGTCGCAACCATCGTGATCCTGTTTAGCAGGGCCATTCCGCTCTTCAGAAGCATCCAGGTGAAACTGGACAAAATTAATCTCATTCTGGACGAAGGGCTGACCGGCGTGCGCGTAGTACGAGCCTTTGATCGCCAGCTGTACGAGGAGCAGCGCTTTGACGTCGCAAACCGCGACCTGACGGACGTTACCATCCGGGTGAACCGCATGGTGGCGTTGTTGATGCCGGCTATGATGTTCGTACTGAACGTTTCCAGCGTGGCAATTCTCTGGTTCGGCTCTATTCGCGTCAGTAACGGGGATATCCTTCCCGGCGCGATGATCGCATTCCTGCAATACGCCATGCAAATTCTCTTCGCTCTGTTGATGGTTTCGATGCTGTTCATCTTTCTACCGCGCGCGGCGGCGGCGGCCACCAGAATTAACGAAGTGCTGGCGATAGAGCCTGAAGTCACCGATGCAGAGCAGGTGAAGCGCGCGGACGACCAGAGAGGCTATATGGAGTTCCAGGATGTAACCTTTAGCTACCCTGGCGCCGAAGAGCCTGCGCTCTCTCACATTTCCTTCAGCGCCGCTCCCGGCGAAATCACCGCGATCATTGGCGGGACCGGCGCGGGCAAATCAACGCTGATCAGCCTTGTCCCGCGTTTTTACGACGTGGATAGCGGCCAGGTTCTGCTGGACGGCGTGGATGTGCGCGAAATGTCCCAGGAGTACATGCGCACGAAAATCGGCTTTGTGCCACAAAAGGCCGTCCTGTTTTCAGGAACTATTGCGGAGAACATTCGCTATGGCAAAGAAGACGCTACCGACGAAGAGGTCAGGCACGCCGCTGACGTGGCGCAGGCGAGCGAATTCATCCAAAATATGCCGGAGGGCTTTGACTCGGAGATTGCCCAGGGTGGGACGAACGTCTCCGGCGGGCAGAAGCAGCGCCTTTCCATCGCCCGCGCGCTGGTAAGACAACCGGAAATTTACGTGTTTGACGACAGCTTCTCTGCGCTGGACTATAAAACCGATGCCCGCCTGCGCTACGCGCTCAGGCAGGAGACGCGCGACGCCACAGTACTGATCGTCTCTCAGCGCGTCAGTACGGTCATGGACTCGGACCAGATTATCGTGCTGGACGAGGGACATATTGCCGGCATCGGCAAGCATCGTGAACTGATGAGTACCTGTGAGGTCTACCGTGACATCGTCTCCTCACAGCTTTCCAGCGAAGAAATTGCAGAGGGAATCGCATGAGTGAAGAACGTAAGAAACTGCAACAACAGCAGCAGGGAGGGCCGATGGGCCGCGGCGGCTGGGGAGCTATGGGCAGGCCAGTGGAGAAAGCCAAAGACTTCAAAGGGACGGCCCTACGCTTGCTTGGTTACTTTCTGCCGGAGAAAGTTCGCTTAATGATCATCCTCGGCACAGCCATCCTCGGCACAGCCTTCAATATCGTCGGCCCGAAAATCCTGGGTTTGGCGACCACCAGGCTGTTCAACGGCCTGATCGCGAAGTACCAGGCGATTGTTCATCATCTGCCTCAGCCCAGCATCGATTTCGGCTATATCGGTACGATCTTACTGATCTTGCTTGGGTTATACGTCATCAGCGCCATCTTCATCTACATCCAGCAGTATATTATGGCGGGCGTGGCGCAGCGAACGATGTACAATTTACGCAGAGAGGTAGACGAAAAACTTTCTCGGCTGCCCTTAAAATACTTCGATGGGCGCACGCACGGCGAAATCATGAGCCGCGTGGTCAACGATATGGATAATCTCAGCTCGACGCTCCAGCAGAGCATCACCCAGTTGATCACGTCGCTTGTGACACTGCTGGGCGTGATTGTGATAATGCTGACGATTAGCTGGCTGCTCAGCCTGATCATCGTGCTGACGCTGCCGTTGAGCCTGCTCATCACGGTGGGCATCGCGAAACGCTCGCAAGGGTACTTCCGCAGCCAGCAGCGGGCGCTGGGAGAACTCAACGGCCACGTCGAGGAAATGTACGCGGGCCACAAGATCGTGAAAGCTTTTGGGCATGAAGCAGAAGCCGTCGCCGAGTTTAACATGCGCAACGAGCGGCTCTATGACGCTGGCTGGAAGGCGCAGTTTGTTTCCGGCATCATTATGCCACTGATGCGCTTTGTCGGCAATATCGGCTACGTCTTCGTGGCCGTGGTCGGCGGCATCCTGGTGACGCAGGGCAAGATTGCCATTGGCGATGTGCAGGCGTTTATCCAATACGCCCAGCAGTTCACCCAGCCTATTGCTCAGATAGCCAACTTCGCTAATATCATTCAATCGTCGATGGCCTCGGCTGAGCGTCTCTTTGAAATACTCGATGAGCCAGAGGAAGTGCCGGAAACAGCCGACGCGAATGTCATCGAGCATCCCGAAGGGGCTGTCCAGTTCGAGCATGTCCGGTTCGGCTATAGCGAAGACAATATCCTGATGCAAGATATGAACATCGATGTCAAACCGGGGCAGATGATCGCCATCGTCGGCCCCACCGGCGCGGGCAAAACCACGCTGGTCAACCTGCTGATGCGCTTCTATGAAGTCAATGACGGCAAAATTCTGGTGGACGGCGTGGATATCACGGAGATCAAGCGTGGAGCATTGCGCCGTATGTTCGGCATGGTCCTCCAGGATACCTGGCTCTTTAACGGAACCATCCGCGACAATATCGCCTATGGCCGCGGCGACACCGCCGATGAAGAGGTTATGCGCGCGGCTAAAGCGGCAAACGCCGACCACTTTATCAGGACGCTGCCGGGAGGCTATAACACGGTTCTCAACGAGGAAGCGAGCAACATCTCAGCGGGTCAAAAGCAACTGCTGACCATTGCCCGCGCCTTCCTGGCCGACCCTGAGATCCTGATCCTGGATGAAGCGACGAGCAGCGTTGATACCCGTACCGAGATGTTGATTCAGAAGGCGATGACCGAACTGATGAAAGGCAGAACGAACTTTGTCATTGCTCACCGGCTCTCCACAATTCGCGACGCTGACCTGATCCTGGTCATGAATCATGGCACGATCGTCGAGAAGGGAACCCACGAGGAACTGCTGGCGCAGAATGGCTTCTACGCCGAACTGTACAACAGCCAGTTCACCGGGAGAGTCCTCGAACCCGAAGTTGCGTAGCCATCAATCAATTCAGAGCAATAAGAAAGCCAGGGCAGGCCTGTCCTGGCTTTCTTATTGCTCTTTCTCTCTTATTTCTTCGCGTTCCACAGCGTAGTACGAGCGTCGCGGGACGAAGAGTGACCGGCCTCGATCATGGTGCGGCGCAGGAAGTAGCCGCCCACCAGCACGAGGGCCGAGATGAGCAAACCACCGATGGTCAGGCTGCGCCGCTTCTCGCGGCGCGGGCCGAGCAAGCCGATGGTCTGTAGCAGCCAGGGCAGAGCAATGCCGCCGCCGAAGACGAAACGCCAGAAGGTCTGGCCGTGTTCGCCAGGGCCATCGCCTACCAACGGACGCGCGGCGCGCCCGGATTGGCGCAGAAAAGTGAACAGTTCCGTCATTTCGATGAGCATGGCCGCCCATTCCAGACGCTCCAGCTTGTGTACGACACGCGCGGGCGCGCCGCTGATGCGTAAAACCAGCGTGATCAGCGCCGCGCTGGTGGACATGGCCGACGAAACGAAAACGGCCCCCAACAGCTTGCTGCGCGACCAGAGCGGCACGCTGGTGGACGCCAGCAGCACACCGGTGTAGCCACCCAGAAAGACGCCGAGCAGCGCGCCGGGGAGCGCGATCAGTTTCTGCGGCAGCGCGGACAGCGCGCGCGCTCCCCACCAGTCGCCCAGGATACCATCGCGCGCGACCTGGATCACCGCCGTGATGCCGCTAAAGAACGAGAAGCTGACAAGACCCCACGTCCCCATCGACATCGGCGATTTCACCTTAAAGATGCGCAGCATATTCAAGAAACGCTCAGGCCGCCCCAGGTCTTTGATCAGCAGCGGCGGGCATGGCAGCAAGGCCAGCAGCGAGAGATAATAGCCGGTGCGCGCCACGCGGCGGTCTTCGGGCGAGCCGAAGAGAGCAGCGATACTGGCAATGACGTAGCAGCCCGCGGCCAGGCCGCCGAAGAAGAAATACCAGATGATCTCCCAGCGCCACGTCGGCTGCTTCAGCGCGGGATACTCATAATACGTCACTTCCTGCTCTTCGGCGGCGGCGGGCGCGTAACCGGTCGAGAACGTCGCCAGTTGCTCGATCAATGACGAGCCAGCCGCGACAACGACACCGTTGCTCGCGGCTGTCCCTGTCGGTGCGATATCGACCACGTTCCGTGGAATTTCTGTTTCCTTCATGTAATCATCCTCTTTCTACGCTATTCCCGGAAGAACAGAATGCTCAACAGGCCGAAAAGAGCCGCCGCGACAATCGTCCAGAAGGACGCTGGAACGACGTTGTTGGAGGGACGCGGCGGATTTTCCGGCAAATTGTATGTGGCTGGCTCATCCAGCAGCAGGAAAAAGGCGTGCAGGCCGCCCTCCAGAATCGTGTCGTCCGCGCCGTAGAGTTGCGCTTCGTTGAGGCCGCGCTCGCGCAGCAGACCGAGCCGATCGCGCGCCCGCGCTTTCAGCTCCTCCACCTCGCCGAACTGGATCGAGTCAGTGGGGCAAGCTTTGGCGCAGGCAGGCGTCATGCCGTCTTTCAGGCGATCATAACAGAGCGTGCATTTATGAGCCATCAAATCGCCATGATCGTCGCGCGTAATCACGCCGAAGGGGCAGGCCACGACGCAATAGCCGCAGCCGTTACAAATATCCTGCTGCACATAAACTGTGTCGAACTCGGTGCGGATGATCGCGCCGGTGGGACACGCTTCCTGGCAGGGCGCGTTAGCGCAGTGCTTGCAAACGTCGCTCATCATCAGCCAGCGATCGGTGTTGAAGAAGGGCAGAGCCGTGCCGGGCGGCGTCTCAGGGAGAGCGCCGTTATTTTTCGCCTCTGTAATCCTGTCCAGGATTTCGCCCCGTTGTCCATCGCTGCGCCGCGCGCGCCCGATGTCTTCGATGAACATGACATGTCGCCAGGTCGTCGCGCCGAGCATCTGCGTATTGTCGTAGCTCGTGCCTGTCCAGGTCGGGTCCGTCGCCGAAAGCTGGTTCCACTGCTTGCAGGCGACCTCGCAGGCTTTGCAGCCAATACACAAGCTGGTATCGGTGAAAAAGCCCAGCGTCGGCTCTTGCGGCGGCGCTGGCTCCTTGTTCAGCAGTCCCAACCAGCGCGCTGCCGCCGTTCTGTCCGGTTGCAGACGTTCAACTGCCATATTACTCCTCCTCCTTTAGGGCAGATGTCCCGGACGCACGTTGCACATGAAGGCTTTCGCCTCTTCGATGCTTACGTTCGGTTCCAGCACCATATGCGCCAGGTCATTGGTGATACTGCCGGTCGCTCTACCCTGGAAACCCCAGTGGAACGGCAGACCGATCTGGTGAACGACACGCCCATGCACGCGCAGGGGGCGCATGCGCCGCGTGACCAGCGCGCGCGCCTCGATCTCGCCGCGCGGCGTGCTGATGATGATCCATTGCCCATTGCGGATCGCGCGTTCCGCCGCCAGTTCGGGGCTGAGTTCGGCGAACATCGCGGGCTGGAGAGCGTTGAGCCACGGCATCCAGCGCGTCATGGGGCCGCTCACATGATGTTCGGTCAGACGATAGGTTGTGACCACAATCGGATAATGCTCATCGCCTACCGGAGACAGCCGATTATCAGGTCGATCCTTGAAGTACTTGGCGGCAGGATTGCTTTGTGTCTGGTAAAGCGCGTTGTGAACGGGCGATTCCGCCGCCTCGTAGTGCGCGGGCAGCGGCCCATCGACGAGACCCTTCGGCGCGAAGAGCCAGCCTTTGCCGTCCGGCTTCATGATGAACGGATCGCTGCCGGAATGGGCATCCATACCCGTCGCACCTTCCGGCGGCGTATAGTCGGGCGGCTTCGTTGCCTGGAAATCAGGCGTGTCGTAGCCCGTCCACTTCTTCTGCGCTTCATCCCACCAGACATACCTCTTACGCTCCGACCACGGTTGGCCCTGTGGGTCAGCCGAAGCGCGATTGTAAAGGATGCGCCGGTTGGCCGGCCATGAGAAGCCCCAGCCGAGGAAGGTGTAGCCTTCGGGATTGCGCGAGGCGGCGCGGTTATTGCCCGGCTCAGGGTAGACGCCGCTGTAGATCCACGAGCCGCAGGCAGTACTGCCGTCGCTTTGCAGGACGGTGTAGCTCGGAATATGCGGCGCGTCGCGCAACGTATAGCTCTTGCCATCTTGCTTTGCGTAGTAGCCGTTGATCTCTTTCAGAACCAGCAGCGCGTCCGGCTCATCAAGAATACGCGATCCCGCTCCCGGTTCTTCCTTATCATAGTCCCAGGTCAGCGCCTGGAGCGGACGGTCGCGGGCTTGCGTGCTATCGGCGTAGAGCGCCTTGAGCCGCTTGCCCAGGTGATAGGTAAACCACAGGTCGGAGCGGGCGTCTCCGGACGGATCGACGGCTTTATCGCGCCACTGCAAGAGACGCTGCGTGTTAGTGAAGCTACCTTCTTTTTCGGTTATAGCGGCGGCTGGCAGGAAAAAGACCTCGGTTTTGATGGCGTGCGGATCAACGGCATCGGGATGCGGCGTCGGACCGCGATGCCAGAAGGCCGCCGTTTCGATCTCGTACAGGTCGCGCACCACCATCCAGTCAAGCTGCTTCAACGCCTCGCGCTGCATCCGCGAGTTAGTGCTGCCCGCCGCGGGATTCTGGCCGAAGAGGAAGTAGCCCTTGACCTTGCCGTCCAGCATGGCATAGCTGGTGACTAAATGCGAGTGATCGCCAATCATCTTGGGCAGGAAGCGATAGCTGGTATTGCCGTTGTCCTCGTCGGCAGCAGCGCCATACCAGGCATTGAGCAGGCTGCGAATGTAGACGGGGAAGTTCGCCCACCAGCCGAGCTTCTGCCCTTTCGCGTCGATATACTCCTGTAACGTTTGCTCGGATTGCGCGTGTGCCACCTGATCTCTATTTTCGCCCCACGTAGTCACATTGGGATTATCTTGCGTATGAGGCCGCGTGGACAGCATCGCGCTCGGCTGCGGCATGTAGCCGGCCAGCAAATCGTAAAGCGTGGGAACGTCAGTCGAACCCTGAATCGAAGCGTGGCCGCGTAGAGCCATGATGCCGCCGCCGGGACGCCCGATGTTGCCAAGCAGCAACTGGATAATGGCGGCGGAGCGGATGATCTGCACGCCCTTCGACTGCTGCGTCCAACCCACGGCATAGCAGATGGCCGACGTGCGCTCGCGCCCAGAGTTCTCGGCCAGCGTCTGCGCCACCTGGAGCCACTGATCGCGCGGCACGCCGCAGACCTGCTCGACCATCTCCGGCGTGTAGCGCGCGAAGTGGCGGCGCATGACCTGGAAGACGCAGTGCGGGTGTTGCAGCGTCGGATCGGTTAGCGGCTGCCCTTTTTCGTCGCGCTGGTAATCCCAACTGCTCTGATCGCTATACGTGCCGGTTTCCTGGTTATAGCCGGAAAACAGGCCGTCGAGGTCTTCGGTGTCGCGATAATCCTCGCGTACCAGCGTGGCCGCGTTTGTATAATTGACCACGTAGTCGTGGAAGTAGGCATTGTTCTCGATCAAGTAGCGGATGATGGCGCCCAGGAAGATGATGTCGCTGCCCGCGCGCGTCGGCACATACAGATTTGCCAATGCGGAGGTGCGCGAGAAGTGCGGATCGACATGAATCACCTTCGCGCCGCGCTCCTTCGCCTTGACGACGTTGGCGAACGCGATGGGGTGTGCCTCGGCCATATTGCTGCCCATGATCAAGATAGCGTCGCTATTGACCAGGTCCTGCGGAAACGTCGTTGCGCCGCCGCGCCCAAATGAAGTACCCAGACCGGGTACGGTTGAGCTGTGTCATATACGGGCCTGGTTCTCGATAGAGACGATGCCGAGACCGCCGGTGAGAAGCTTCTTCATCAGATAGTTCTCTTCGACGTCCAGCGTCGCCCCGCCCAGCGAAGCAATACCCAGCGTGTGATTGACCTCGCGGCCATCAGGCAGCCGCTCGACAAACGTCTCGTCGCGGGTCTTTTTGACGCGCTGCGCGATCTGCTCCATCGCCCAATCCAGCGACTTGATTTCCCAATGATCGCTATAGGGCGCGCGATAGAGGACGTGCGTCAGACGGCTGGAATTGATAGTGTACTGGAAAGTGGCGGAGCCTTTGGGACAGAGCGTGCCGTGGTTAATGGGGCTATCGGGGTTGCCCTCGATATCGATCACTTTGCCGTCTTTGACGTACACGTTCAGGCCGCAGCCAACGGCACAGTACGGGCAGATGCTTTTGACGACTTTCGCGTCGCGAACACGGGGAGCTTTAGCGCGGCTTTCTATGCTGAAGGGCTGCGTGCGTGAGCCAAACTGCATGGCCTGCGAAAGTGCTGTTTGCACCGGTTCGGGCAGCGAGAGCGGAAGCGGTAGGGATTGGTGTTCTTCCATAGGACAGATACCTCGCTCGATCTAGTACCTGGTAAGCAAAAATAAGAGAACGGATAAAAATAGCCGACGCCCGCAATGACGCCAGAGAAGTTCTCTTCATTCATATTCTAACATACATATGAAAATAAATGCATCGTTTTACGATGGAACAAGCCGGGTTCTTGATTCTTGCAGGGAAATATGTCATATCAAATCCGGTTGAATGGTGTAGTTGCGCTTGATTTTGCTCCCAGCAAGCTCGTTGATGGTGCCAGGGTCGGGCGCGATAAATCTGGCCCCTACGCACCGTGGTGCGTAGGGGCCAGATTTATCGCGCCCGACCCTGGCAGTTAATCATTTCAGCCTACGCCAGCCCGCTAATCACCTCTTGCGCGCGCTTCAGCGCGTCTCGGCGCACATAGTAATACGCCCACAAGCCTTTCTTACGGCAATCCACCAGACCAGCGTCGCGCAGGATACGCAGGTGATGCGAAATGGTCGGCTGCTCCAGCGTGAAGCTTTCAACGATCTCAAAAACGCAGACCTCGCCTTCATGGCGGCTTAGCAGGCTCAATATGCGTAAGCGGGTCGGATCCGCCAGCGCCTTTAACAGGCGAGCGTTTCCGACCGCCTCCTCTTCCGTCAACGAGGGGGCAAATTTTGGTCCAACACCCACACCCACACCCACACCCGCATTACCGAGAACACCCTGGCGATTCAGCACGCTTACAGAGACCGCTGAACCAGAATTAGCTTGTGCATGATTCATCGATGCCATAGTTACTCCTTCCATCCACCCAACCGGATATCGAACC